>JAPLJG010000063.1:9213-14988 GCA_026388735.1 Deltaproteobacteria bacterium | reverse complement strand
CCTGCTGCTGGCCGGGCTGATCTCCGCCCTGGTGCCCGACGACCTGATCACCGCCTATCTTGGTGGGGGCTTTGTTGCCATGCTCCTGATGCTGGCCTTCGGCATCCCGCTGTATATCTGCGCCACCGCCTCCACCCCCATTGCCGCAGCCATGATCCTCAAGGGTGTCAGCCCTGGCGCCGCCCTGGTCTTCATGCTCGCTGGCCCAGCCACCAACATGGCTACCATTTCGGTGCTGGTTGGCCTGTTGGGGAAGCGCGCCACTGCGGTCTACCTGACCTGCATCGGCGTTACCGCCGTGATCTTCGGCCTGGCCCTAGACTCCGTCTACGCGGCTTATGGCATCTCGGCCAAGGCCGTGGTCGGTCAGGCCGGAGAGCTTGTGCCCTATCCGGTGCAACTGGCTGCGGCCCTGGTGATTCTGGCCCTGTCAGTCAAGCCAATGATTGCGATGATTCGGGGCTGGTTGAGGAAAGGTACTGGTGGGTCGAACAGCGGTTGCGGGTGCGACGGTGGCGGCAGGAGCAAATGAAGCAGGGCAACTACTTGAAAATCGGCAAAAAATCATCTTCCCCAGGAACCCCATCGATGGGCAGGGTGATGGTGAAAAGCGCCCCTTTGCCGCGGGCGCTCTTGGCCGTGATATCACCGCCGTGCCGCTTGACAATACCGTAGCTCACGGACAAGCCCAGGCCGGTGCCCTCCACCGCAGGCTTGGTTGAGAAAAACGGCTCGAAGATCGAGCCCATGTCCTTGGGCCGAATACCCTTGCCCGTATCCTGGATGAAAATCCGGACATTCTCCCCGGCCACCTCGGTGATGATGGTGATGGTGCCGCCGGTTTCGGGGATAGCCTCCTCGGCGTTACCGATCACGTTGAGGAGCACCTGCTTGATCTGGTCCGGCACCGCCTGAATCATGGGCAACTCCTGGGCAAAATGCCGCTCCACCGTAATGCGCTTATCGCTGAGCTTCTTTTTACCGAGCAGCAGTAGCTCCTCGATGATCCGGTGCAGGTCAACTGCGGCCACCTTGCCGGTGGTGGGCCGGTTAAAATCCTGCAAGGTGCTAATTAGATCCTTGACCCGCACGCATTCGCCGATGGCCACATCGAGCATCTCGGCGTCGCCCTTCTCCAGCTTCACATACTTGCGCAGACCCTGCAAAAAATTGCGGATGCCGATGATCGGATTGCCGAATTCATGGGCAATGGAGGCGGCAAGCTTGCCCACCGCGCTGAATTTCTCGGCATGGAGCAACTGCTCGTAGGTGCGGGTAAGCTGATTGGTCCGCTCCTCGACCCGCGCTTCCAGGGCGTCGTTCATCCGCCGGACCTCCGCTTCCATGCGCTTGCGGTCAGTGATGTCCTGCAAGGTTTCAATGGCGCCGATGATATCCCCGGCCAGGTTCTTGATCGGCGCGGCGGTAAAAAAAAGCCATTTGCTCTCATGACCGAAATCGAAAAAATCCTCCACCTCATAGGCTCCCTTTACCAGAGAGGAAGGCCGGTACTTTCCGTTGTAAAACTTGGCGATATCAGCCTCTTCAGCACCTTTAAGCACCAAATCGGCAAGAATGGGCCGCTGGTAGAGATAAAAAGCCTTCCACTGATTCTGGGTACCCACCATCTCGCTGGCCGTAAGCCCGGTCATCACGGCACAGGCCTTATTCCAGTGGGTGAGGGTATGATTTTCGTCGATAACAAAGGTGGGAATGGAACTGGCCTGCAAGATCTGCGACAGACGCTCACCGCTTTCCAAAAGATCTTCTTCTGCCTGCTGCCGCTCGATGATCTCCTGGGCCAGAATCGCGTTGTATTCCTGATAGCTGCGGGTCCGGGCGGTAAGCTGCTTCTCCAAAGCGTCATAGGCCAGGCGCAGTTCGGCCTCCCTTCTTCGCTCCACGGTCACATCCCGGATCACCTCGGAAAACCCGGCCAACCGACCATTATGGTGCACTGGGCTGAATGAACGCTCGAAGGTGCAGACCCCGCCCTCCGGACAGGTCCGGTTGAAATCCACGGTGAACTTTTTGCCGGAAAGCGCCCGCTGGTAGAGGTCGCTGGCCCAGGCCCGCTGGCTGCTGGGCAAAACGTACTGGTGGCGCGAACCCGGACCCACCGTGAGATTAAAGACCTCTTTCAGCAGACGGACGTAGGCGGGATTGACAAAAACAAACCGTGCCTCGGTATCAAGCAAGGCCATGCCTTCCTGCCTGCTTTCCAAAAGCGCGTTTGCATCGAGAGCCGTTTGCGAAATAAGGGAATCTGCCATGAACGTATGTGCCGAAAAGATGAAGGTTAGGGGAAAGCGTCTCCGAGGTACCGTAAAGCAGAACTGCTGAGTTTTCCATCAAAAAAGAACCGGCACCCAAACCAGTCCATGATTTACATCCGCCCCGAGAATTGGTATCAATCAGATATGGTAGAAAAAAGTACGCCTCCCATGAAATACAGCCTGCAACATCGCTACATCGCCACAGTGCTTGCCCTGGTGCTTGGCGCTGTCCTGGCTCTGGGCGGGGTGTTTTTTATAACCCTGCGCTCCGCCACCCGCTCAATCACCCACCTGAGCATCGACACCATCCGGGAAGTCATGTTCGACCAGTTCCGGCATCGTGGCACGGTCATGGTCAACCTGCTGGCCGACAATCTTGCCACCCCCCTCTCCCTTAATGATCTGACGGCAATCCACCACCTGGGCGTCTCCGCCCTGGAACAAAAAGATGTGCAGTACTTCTATGTCTTCACTCCCCAAGGCGAGATCCTTGACGATGGCCAGGCAGATGCCCCCACCCCCGGCAAGCGCCTGACAGACCAGGTCTCAGAACAGGCGATGGCCACAAACACCCCCCTGGTGCAGATCAGAGCCGAGGTCATGGATGTGTCCATGCCAATTTTTGTTGGCGATACCCACCTCGGCGGGGTCCGGATCGGCTTTTCTCTGAAAACCGTCAACCGGGAGATGGAAGAACGGATCTCCGCCTTTCATGAGCTGGGGCAGAAAAAGCACGATGAAGCCCTGACCATGCTGACCTTGCTCTCCACTTGTTTTATCGCCATCGGGATCATCCTCGCCTATTTTCTTGCCAAAACAATGAGCAATCCGGTTCTGGAGCTGGCCCATTACGCCCAACGGATCGGCCAGGGCGATTTCGGCTTCCGCTTTTCCCTGAACCGCAAAGACGAGTTGGGGTTGCTCTCAAGAACCATGAACGAGATGGCCCTACAGATCAACGAGAAGAACAAAGCCCTGCTTGACGCCCACACCCTGCTGGAAAAACGGGTGCAGGACCGCACCAGGGAACTCCTACTCGCTAAGGACAAGGCCGAGGCGGCCAATCGAGCCAAATCCAATTTCTTGGCCAATATGAGTCATGAAATCCGCACCCCGATGAACGGGGTAATCGGCATGACCCAACTTGCCCTGCTGACCTCCCCGCCCCCGGAACAGCGCGAATACCTTGAGCTTATCGAGAAGTCCTCCTACCGGCTCCTGCATGTGGTCAACGATATCCTGGATTTCTCAAAAATTGAGGCCGACAAGCTTGAGCTGGTGGCGGAGCGCTTTGACCTGCGGGACACCATTGCCACGACCATCCGGGAGTTCTCTTTCAAGGCCAAGGAAAAAGACCTTGCCCTCGATTGGAGCGTTGCCGACGAAATTCCGGACGCCTTCATGGGGGATGCGGGCAGGTTGAGCCAGATCCTCATCAACCTCATCGGCAATGCCCTCAAGTTCACGAAGGCAGGGCGAATCTCTGTACGGGTTGAAAAGGAATACGCCGAACTGGATGAGATCATCGCGCATTTCTCAATCACCGACAGCGGCATCGGCATTTCCCCGGAATATCAGGCCTCGATCTTTGAGGCCTTTTCCCAGGCCGATGAATCCCACAGCCGCCCCTATGAAGGCACCGGCCTGGGACTTGCCATCTGCGCCAAGCTGGTTGCCCTGATGAGCGGCCAGATCTGGGTGGAAAGCACCGAAGGACAGGGCTCTGTTTTTCACTTCACCGCCCTGCTGAAAAAAGCGACTGAACCGCCTGTCCTGAACGAAAGCGACACGCACGACAGGCTACCTACCGGGACACCCCAAGGGCAACCCGGACCGCAGCTTGCAATTCTTCTGGTGGAAGACAATCTGGTCAATCAGAAGGTGGCAGGCAAGATGCTGGAACGCTCCGGCCATGGGGTAACCATTGCCAACAATGGCCAGGAGGCGGTTGACGTCTTTGCCCGCCAGCCCTTTGACCTGGTGCTGATGGATATCCAGATGCCGGTGATGGATGGATTTGAAGCGACCCAGGCAATCCGCGACCTGGAAAAAGCATCCGGCAAGCACACGCCCATCATCGCCCTCACCGCCCACGCCATCAGCGGATACCGGGAAAAATGCCTGGAACTGGGGCTGGACGACTATCTCTCCAAGCCGATAAAGATCGCCGATCTCAATGCCAAAATCGCCGAATATCTTCCGCAAAAGCCGAACACCCCCGCGAAAACCGCCTGACCTTACCGGACGACGTCCACCTCCTTTTTAAAATCCCGCTGTTTCCAAAGCAAATAGATCGCCGGATAGATGAGCAGTTCAAGAATGGCCGAGGTGCCGATCCCTCCCACCATGGGCGCGGCGATCCTTTTCATCACATCGGCGCCGGTGCCGGTGCTGAACATGATGGGAACCAGGCCGAGCAGCATGGTGCACACCAGCATGAGCTTGGGACGAATCCTTTTTACCGACCCGTACATGATCGCCTCTTTCAGATCTTCGAGGCTCTGCAATTTCCCCGCCTTTTTCCATTTGTCACAGGCCAGATCAAGGTAGAGGAGCATGACCACCCCGGTTTCCGCGTCGATCCCGGCCAAGGCGATGATCCCCACCCATATTGTAACCGAGGAGGTACAACAGCCAGAAGGAGCCGACCAACGAGAAGGGCACGGCCAGCAGGACAATGGCCGTCTTGACCACCGACTTGGTGTTTAAGAAGATGAGCACGAAGATGACCAACAGGGTGAGGGGAATAACGAGCTTCAACCGCTCGTGGGTCTTCACCAGATGCTCGTATTCCCCGCTCCACTCCAAACGGTAACCCTCGGGAATCTTCAACGAGGCAACCCGCTGCTTGGCCTCGTCCACGAAGCCGCCCACATCCCGGCCGGAAAAATCAATGTACACATAGGAGGCCAGGAGACCGGCCTCGCTCTTGATCATGGGCGGCCCCTTGACGATCTGGATGTCGGCCAGGGCGCCTAGGGGAATCTGGAGAAGCTCGCCGGTGGGCGGGGGAGCAGGCTGGGGCGAAGACATGCCCCCCGGCGTCGGCGCCGCCATGGCCACGGGCGCCGGGACCAGCACCCTTTTCAGCTGTTCCACGTCACCCCGCAACTCCCGGGCATAGCGGACATTCACCGGATAGCGCTCCCTGCCCTCCACGGTCACGGTGAGGTTCATCCCGCCGATGGCCGACTGGATAACCTCCTGCACCTCATCCACGGACAGGCCGTAGCGGGCCACCTCCTCCCGCTTGATATTGCAATCAAGAAAATACCCGGTGGTCACCCGTTCTGCATACACGCTGCGAAGGCCGGACATGCCATTGAGCCGTGCCTCGATATCCGTGCCCAGCCGCTCAAGCTCTTCAAGACGCGGGCCCATGACCTTGATCCCCACCGGAGTCCGAATGCCGGTGGAGAGCATGTCGATCCGGGCCTTGATCGGCATGGTAAAGGAGTTTGCCACCCCCGGAATGGACAGGGCGTCGTTCATCTCGTTT
>JAPLJG010000063.1:0-9202 GCA_026388735.1 Deltaproteobacteria bacterium | reverse complement strand
GGCTTGAGATTGATCACGGTTTCAAACATCTCCAGAGGCGCGGGGTCCGTGGCGGTTTCCGCCCTGCCGGCCTTGCCGAAGACCTGGGCCACCTCGGGGATCTCCTTCAAGATCTTGTCTTGGAGCTGAAGCAGCTTCGAGACCTCAGAAATGGCTGCACCCGGCGAGGTCACGGGCATATAGAGAAGCGCGCCCTCGTACAGCGGCGGCATGAACTCGGAGCCGAGCTTGAGGAATGGGTACACGCTCACGGCCATGGTGATGAGCGCGGCAACGATCACCGTCCTTTTAAAACGGAGAACAAACCGCACGATGGGCTCATACAACCGATGGAGAAAGATGCTGATGGGATTTTTGTCCTCATGCATGATCTTGCCCCGGATGAAAATGGTCATCAGCACCGGGGTCAGGGTGATGGCAAGAAAGGCCGAAAACAGCATGGCAAAGGTCTTGGTGTAGGCCAGGGGCTTAAACAATCGCCCGGCTTGGGCCTGCAAGGTAAAGACCGGCAGAAAGGCCACAGTGATCACCAGCAGGGAGAAAAACAGGGACGGCCCCACCTCCTTGGCCGCCGCGATGATCACCTCGTTGCGACTGTCCGGCTTGCCAGCAATCTCCCACTCCTCCAATTTTTTATGGGCATTCTCCACCATGATAATCGAAGCGTCCACCATGGCCCCAATGGCGATGGCAATGCCGCTCAGGCTCATGATATTGGCCGTCACCCCCAGGTAGAACATGCAGATAAACGAGATGATGATCGCAATGGGCAGGGTGCAGATAACCACCAGGGCGCTGGGCAGATGGAAGAGAAACACCAGACAGACCACACTCACCGCCAGGGAGATCTTGAGCAGCTCTTCGGTGAGGGTGTCGATGGAGCGGTGGATAAGGTCCGAACGGTCGTAGGTGACAACGAGCTTCACCCCCGCAGGCAGGCTCGGCTCGACGCTTTCTTTGATCTTTTCCTTGACCCGGTCGATGACACTGAGGACATTCTCACCGAACCGGACCACCACGATGCCGCCGGCAACCTCGCCCCGCCCGTCAAGCTCGGCAAGGCCGCGCCTGATCTCGGGCCCGAGCTGGATACTGGCGACATCTTTAAGGAATACCGGGGTGCCGCTGCCATTGCTGCGCACCGCAATATTCTCCAGGTCCTTGACGCCCTTGAGATATCCGCGGCCACGCACCATGTATTCGACTCCGGAAAACTCCAGCACCCTGCCTTCCACATCCTTGTTGTTCTTGCGGATGGCGTCCATGACCATGGTGATGGGCAGGTTATAGGCCTGGAGCCGGTTGGGGTCGATATTCACCTGATACTGCCGGACAAAACCGCCGATGCTCGCGACCTGAGAAACTCCGGGCACGCTCTCCAAGGCCAGTTTGATATTCCAGTCCTGAATAGAACGGAGTTCGGCAAGATTGTGCCCCCCGGTTTCATCCACCAGGGCATAGGAAAAACCCCAGCCCACGCTGGTGGCGTCCGGCCCGAGCACCGGATTCACCGAGGCAGGGAGCTTATTCTTCACCGCCTGGAGATATTCCAACACCCGGCTTCGGGCCCAGTAGATGTCGGTCCCTTCCTCGAAAATGGCGTAGATGAACGAGGTGCCGAAAAAAGAAAACCCGCGCACCACCTTGACCTTTGGCGCGGCAAGCAGGGTGGAGGTGATCGGGTAGGTGATCTGGTCCTCGATGAGGTCGGGGCTGCGGCCTTCCCATTCGGTGAAGATGATGACCTGGGTGTCGCTCAGATCGGGGATCGCATCAAGGGGCGTGTTACGGATGGCCCAAATCCCCCAGCCGGTGAGGGCAAACACCAGGAGAAAAATGAAGAACCTGTTGCGGGCGCTGAAATCGATGACCCGGGCGATCATTGCTTCACCACCCCCTTGAGACGCGCTTCGGAATCAATGAGGAAGGTGGCGGCCGAGGCCACTTTTTCCCCGGCCTGCAAGCCGCTCAAAATCTCCGCCATGCCCTCGGCCTTGACGCCGACCCCGACCTCGCGCGGCTCGAAATAGCCGTCCCCCTTGTCCACATAAACGAGCTGCCGGGCGCCGGTGTTGATCAGCGCATCTTCAGGCACCACGAGCCTGCGGCCCAGGTCGATCTTCAACGCAACCTTGGCAAACATCTGGGGTTTCAGGTCTCCGGCCTGATTATCAAGGCTGAAACGGATCTTGGCCGTTCGCGTTTCTCCGGCCAGTAGCGGGGCCACATAGTCGATGGTGGCGACAAACACCTTGCCGGGCAAGGAATCCAGGGTGATCTCCGCTTTCTGCCCAGTCTTGACTAGGGCAAGCTCCTGCTCGTAGATATCGGACACCACCCAGACCGTGGAGGTATCCACCAGATCAAAAAGCCTCTCGCCGGGCTGCACCTTCATGCCCTGCACCGCCAATTTCTGCACCACATACCCGCTCACCGGGCTGAATACGGCCAGGGTCCGCTGGGGGGAACCGGTCTCTTCGATCTTGCGAATCTGCGTCTCGCTGATGTCCAAGAACCGCAGGCGCTGCCGGGCAGCCAGGCGCATGGCCTCGGCATCCTGCACCAGCATCCGGTTCATGGCAGAGGCTTCCTCTGCTCCGGCGGAAGCAGCACCCTGCCGCGACCACTTGAGGATATTGATGTATTCCTGCTGACTGGCAACCAGCTCCGGGCTGTAGATTTCAGCGAGTGTTTCGCCTTTTTTCACATACCTGCCCGTGTAGTTGACCCGGAGGGTTTCGATCCAGCCCTCGATCTTGGTGTTGACCGTGGCAATCCTTCTTTCGTCATACTCGACCCGGCCCACGGTCCTGATGGTCCTGGTCAGGGATTTCACTGCGGCAACGGTGGTTTTCACCCCGATGAACCGCTGTCCAGCCTCGGGTATCTCGATGGTCTGCGGTTCTGTCTGAGAGGTTGCACTGCTTTCAGCTCCGCCAGGGGATGACGGCGCTGCTTGGGGCAGGACAGGGCTGCCGCCGTGTCCCTGGTGTTCGGACGGAGCCGCCTGCTGCTCCGCGGATTCCTGGACCTTTTTCCGAAACACCCCGCCGCCCTTACCGGAAAGGCCGACAAAGAGGATGCCCGCGATACAAAGAAAAAGGACCACCATGATGATAGTGCTGTTCTTCTTGTTCATTGTTGCCCTTCCTCCATACGGGAATCGGTCTTCCCCGTTAAGGCCCCCAGCCTGGCCCGTGCCTTTTCTCTTTCCACCAACTGCCCCCAATAGGAGGTCTCGATCTCAGCAATGGTCTTGAGCCGAGAAAGCACGGTCAAAGCATCGGCTTTCCCAGTGGCATACGAGGCCAGCGCGGCCTGAAAATCCTGGTGGGTCTTTTGGTTGAGGCCTTGTCGGTAGAGTTCCATCAGCCGCTCCGTGGTCTGGAGCATGGCATAGTTCTCCCGGATGGCGGCAGCAAGCCGCAGCTTGACTGTTTGCAGCTCATTTTTCGCCTCACTCAAGGAGGCCTCGGCTTCGTACACGGCCGGTCGCTGTTTGGTGGTGTAATACAGGGGGATGTTGAGGGTGGTGCTCAGGCTCCACATATCGGTATTCTCATAGGCCGGGCCCTTGAGGCCATAACTACCGGTAACGGTGATATCCGGATAATACTCCCGTTCCGCCACCCGCACCCTGGCGTTGGTCGAGGCCACCATCTTCTCCCTGGCCTTGACCTCCGGGGAGTTCTCGTTGGCTGTAGCAATCAAATCGGGCAGGGCCTGGGAATACGGGGCAAACACCGGCGCCGACGGCCTGTCCAGAGGTGCGGCCTGCTCCCTTCCCACTGCGGAGTTCAGCAGGGCCTCCAGGGTCTGGATCTTCTGCTTGAGCATTGCTTCCCGCTCAAAAAGCATATACTTCTCGGTTTGCGCCATGAGAACATCCTGCTGCATGCCCCTCCCTGCGGCATACCGTGCCAGGGCAGCATCCTCGACCTTACGGAGAAGAACGCCTTTCTCCCGGAGCAAATCCATGCTCTGATGGGCAAAAAACAGATCGTAGTAGAGTTCTTTGATCGTGAGGACTGTCCGCAACTGCACGGCTTTCGCGGAAGCGGAAAGACTTTCCGCCTCCCTGGAGGCTGCCTCTCCCTTCAAGGCCCGCTTGCCTGGGAAAAAGAACTGTTGGGAAGCGGAAAAAAGGTACTGGGAATCAGGCGACTCGTTATAGGTGAAACGGCTTGTCCCTTCATTCTGGTAGCCGACCATAACCATGGGGTCCGGCAGACTCATGGACTGGGGCACCTTAAAGCCGGAAGCCGAGGCCTTTGCGCGGGCGGCCAGGATCTCGGGGCTGGCTTGTAAGGCCTCATCAATAAGGTCTTGCAACCGCAGCTCCCCAGCCCAAACTGGGGCCTGCGAAACAAACAAAAGAACCCCTCCGGCAAAAAGGAAACACAACCTTTTCATCCCCACGGAACCATCTCCCATGACCCATCCCCTCGTTTGGCCTTAGAGGCTACTGCACATCGACACTGAACTTTGTCGAGACGGTCTTGCCGCCGCGCACGATTTTCACCACGAGACCCCAAGGGCCGGACATGGAAAAATTCAATTTCCCCTGATAAACAATCTTGTTCAAGGCCAGAACCGAGCCGTAATTCATCGCCGGCATTCCCGGCATTGCAGGCATGGCATACTCCACCTTCACCCCTGCATCTGTAACCTCCTTGCCTGCGGAGTCCTTCACGGTTACGCTGATTCCGTTCTCGCCCATCACTGCGGGATTTTTGTCCATTTTAAACACGACACTCAGGTCGCCCGCCTTTTTTGGGACCTCATAGTCCTTAGCCCAAACAATTCCGGTGCTCAGCAGAAGAATAAGGGTAAACACCGCTAGTTTTTTCATTTGTTCCTCCTCGTGTTGCGTGTCCCCACATAGGGTACGTTTTTAATTAAGAAAAAATCCCAGGCAATGCCTGATGCCTCCAAGATTCCGTCCTGACAGTTGAAATAGATTAAGCAAGGAGCATGCCCAACAAATATTTCTCAAAATATCAGGCAAGTAGCAACGAATACGCAACAAGGGAGGAGCTGGATTAAGGAATATTCTCTTCGGGTTGAAGAATATTCTTCAACCCATTCCACACATCCATCGTATCAAATTCTTTTTCATCGTGTCAGATTTTTTGGAGGAGAGAAAACCGGCTTCCCATCTGCCCCAACAAGCTTCATCCCATTATCAGGCCTTGGGCGGACGCACTCCGGGAAAAGTGCCTACAACAGGAGCATGCTTGAACAGTCTGCGAAGTCCGAGTCGATTCATTACATAGTAGACAAAGCATCCGGCACACCACCCGAAAAATCCCGCCGTTGCAAGGGATATGAGCAACCATACCAATCCCCACCCTGCACCATTTCTACCCGTTGCCAAAAGATAGGCCGCTGTTGTCGCCACGATTGTGCCGAACATTGTCGCAAAACGATGAGGCTCTGGATTATCGCCCCGAAGATCCGGCTTAACAATGCCGGCCGGGCGCAGAATATGACGATATACGGCAACATAGGGACCGAGGCTTGGATGCAACGTTGTTAAGAACAAGGCGACGGCCTGAAAGGCAACCAATTCCCATCGCTTGATGATGAATGCCGTGACCAGCCCGATTATGACCAGGGCCGAGTTAACACGCAGCTCATTTTGATCGACGGTGCTTGATCTTTCTGCCATTTTCATTGCAACCTCCTCCTGAAAGTCAAAAGCCTCCGGCTTTGCCGGAGGCTTTTGACCGCACTTTCTCTGCCAACCTATCCTTTTGTCCGCCCTATTTTGCCATGATACGCTTCTTCGGGCAACATCAACAGCCGGCAGTCTTTTTGAAAAATTTGCTTTCATTCTTGCCATTAATCACTTCATATTTACACCTGATCCCATCGCCTTCAAGTATTCTGTGGTCATTGAATTTGTCAAGGGTCAGGTCGTCGGTAACGTTGACAGCAACCGGATTGCCCGTTTCGTTGTCCTTAAGAGTGACGGTGGCCGACTTGCCATCCTTGGCAACCTCAATCTTGGTGATGACCCCGACTACCTTGATTTCGTCCGCATGGGCGATACTGCTTACCGCAAAAAATCCAAATACCAGAAATGCAACCGCTACCATTACCGATGCCGCTCTTTTCATTACGCTTCTCCTTTTTGCATTTGGTGTTGTCTCGATGAAGCTTACCCTCATCAATGACCAAAATCGCTCGCTATCCGTTACCCTTTGACAAAAGGCGAAGGGCTTGCGCCCCTCGCTTATGTTAACTATGTGAATCCACAAACTTTATACATCAAGTTTAGAAATGCACCTCGAAGGTGGCGTAGAGGTCCTGGGCTGTCTTGACGGGGGTCAACAACATCATGTCGGTCGGTTTGATATCGGCGATTTTAACCGGTGCGCCGACCCAGTTGTTGCTGTTGGTATATTCAAAATCGTAGTACTGATAACCGAGACGGAAGAACACCTTGCTCGTGTAGGAAGAGATCGGTTGAAGTTTCAACTCTTGAATAATGTATCCTTCATATACGTTACCGCGGGTACCCAGCTTGGAGGTCCACAAGTCGTCGGCTGCCGGAGCAAAGGTAATCCAATTTTTCGAACCGTGGTTGAATTCGAAGCCAAATTTTGTGGCTGTCGGTGTGTAATCGTAGCGGGTGCCGAGATTGACGCTCCAGCCGGTTTTGTCACTGGGGGCTTCAGGATTGAAAAACGTCCCGGTCAAGAGGCCCTGGAAGCCGGCGTTGGCTGACACGTTGTCGTTCGGATGAGTGATGCTCAGACCGGTTTCGGCAAAAAAATTCAAGCTGCCGGGACCGACGTTTTTTAGCGTGCTCATGGAGCCTGCGCCCCACTGCTCTATGGAGCCCAGCTCAACCGCGGGTGCGGTGTCTCCGAACGCCGTGTTTTTCATGACCGGAAAATCAAAGACGTTCCAACCTTTGTTCCACTGCAGCCAAACACGAAGCGGGTCCGTGTCGACCGGGATGACTGCGATCCCAAGAAATTCAGTATCCTTCAGGCTATTGGTAGGAGAAGAAAAACCACTCTCAAAGCCACGGCCATAGCAAATTTTTGCATAGGCGCCGGGCAGGGCATCGATGTCGGGAGCCCAGCCGATGGTTCCACCGTCAAAGGCGTAATCGATCATCATCGCGGGGGTGCCGGCGTTGCCGGGACGCTCATTGTTGAGTCGTAGATTTGAAGGGATACCGTTGTTGGACGGCCGACGCCCCAATGAGAACCAGAGGGGTTGACCTAAAACATTGGACCATGTGGCATAGGCCCGGTCAATATCGAGAAGGCTGCTGGTTGGGACATGCCCGATACTTCCGTCGAAAACGCCGACCCGATCACCAAAAAATGCGGTGTTACCGTTGTTGGAAAACGCGGAATCATCTTGGGAACCGAAGGTCTTATAGCCGACTAGACGGGCATTCACCGTCACGTCTTGGATCGGTTTAGCGTGCAGGTTAATACCGAAACGATTGGTATTGAGGGTTTCATTCTCCGGTTTATAAGCAGGAACCTGCACCGCGAAATTCCCTATCCCCTGTAGCATTTGCTGATTGTTGGCAAGAAAGGTCTGGGCACCAGAAAAACTGGATACCTGTTTCATGTTGTTGGAAAAGTTCATCAGCCCGCCAATTTGATTCTGCCATGACGGAAAACCGGGTGGGACAGGTGCGCTGTTAAAGAAGTTTGATTGTAATGTTTGCTCGGTATTGGCAAAAGTTTTCGTTACGTCCGTGAACGCAGCGGTCTGCCCCCACAGACCATCCATCCTGAACCGGTAATCGCCGCCGATTTCGAGCCACTGGCCGAGCGACTTCCTCTTTGCCTGGGCAGCATCACGCTTGATCCCTTCAACCTCCTTGGCGAGAGAGTCAACTTTCTGGTCAAGGTCCTGATCCGCTGCCATAGCGGAAACAGGCAGGGCCATCCCCAATAGCAATGAAGCTGCTGCTGCATTTCTGATGAATCTCTTCATGTTCTCCTCCTTTTCTTCATGGTTTTTCCCCCTTCCTTCCACATTGGAATACAAACAACCTTTGCAGGTTAGTTTCTGCCTAGCATTGCGGTAAGGTCCGATTTTCGTTGATCCCGGCCAACTACTTTGAACCCGGCTTCATCGACGGCTGTAGCCATGGCGGTCAAATCCGCCACGCCGGCAACCATCGCTTGCTTCGTAATCAGGTCTACTTGAGCGCCGGTTACACCTGGCACTCCGAGGAGCGCTTCTTCAACCGCCGTTTTGCAGTGCATACACGTCATGCCGTCAATCTTAAGAACCGCCTCACTCATCATTTTTATTTCCTACCCCCCTATTGACTTGAACCCGATGGCAGCCGAAAACATAAATCAGTTAGCATACATACAATTAGCACGCTAACTATGTACCCAAAAAAAAGGCGTGTTATATCCTTGCCTCCCCGCCTGCCAACGAACTCGCAGGCTGTGTCTGCTAGCGCCGCAGAAAATGCCGCCTTCCTGTTTTTCAACCTCACCCGAGCGGCAAAACCGGAAATTTCCGAAATACCAGCCCTTAAAACCGGGCAAGGGAGTTAGCTATATAGTTCCCAGAAAAGTTTACCCTTCTAGATTCCGCCTAACTTTCGCCAGTGTCCGTTTCACAGTTTCGAGTTCGGCTGAGGTGATTTCCTGATAAGCCTGATCCATCACCTTCCGACCCAACGGTGCGATATGCTCCCAGATTTCGAGTGCCCGTTTCGTCGGGGCCACAAGTTTCACCCGGCCATCCTGCAAGTCTGGTTGGCGCACCACCCATCCGTCTCGCTCCATACGGTCCACAAGTCTTACTCCCGTGGCCGGTGTGACCGAAAGACGGTCAACGAGTTCGGATTGCGATAGAGCTCCCGAACCAATCAATTGTGCCAGAGCCCTAACCTGGGCCGGGCTGATACTGATACCGGCCTCCTTGAGCTTTTTCTCCCAAGAACCAAGGAAAGCCTTTACTGTGAGGTTGCAATGAAAGCCCAGGCTCTCATCTGGATGGAAACGTGACATCGTTACTCCTTTCGTTGTACTTAGTTAGCAAGCTAACTTGTTTGCAATTTGTTGTCAACAACATATTTTTGTGTCGGAAGTTCCTCACGAAATACCAGCTTTTAAACCGCCCCAAGACCATACCCGGGATTTAGGCAAAAAAAAAGCCCTTCCTTTTGAGGGGAAGGGCTTTACTACAAAAATGAATCGGCGGC
>JAPLJG010000058.1 GCA_026388735.1 Deltaproteobacteria bacterium | reverse complement strand
GCGGAAAAAGACGCTGAAACTGTCTGAGGGCGAAGCCCGAGTTTTTCAGCGTCTTTTTCCGCCCCCGTCGAGAAGCAAGGGAAGCCCGCAGGGCCAGGACTGGCTGGGGTGCCTTTTTCTTGTTTCTTCTTTTGGGCACGCAAAAGAAGAAAGGAAACAAAAGTAACCAGAGTCTTTCTTATTGACCTTCCCCGGAATTACCGGAGGAATCAAACAAGGATATTCCAGACATGGCAGCAAAGAAATTCTACGCAATTCTGGTTGGGCGGGTGCCTGGCATCTACGACAACTGGCCCAAGGCCCAAGCCCAGGTCATCGGTTTTCAGGGCGCCAGATTCAAGGGCTTTGCCACCCGGGCCGAGGCCGAGGCCTGGATGCAGAACCCCACCTCGGGCCAGGGCGTGCCGGGCAGCGGGAAAAGTGCTGCGAAGGCCACTCCGCAGGCAGGCGACACCTCCCCCAGGGACGGCGTAGTCTGCATCTACACCGACGGCGGCGCCCGTTACAATCCGGGGCCGGGCGGCTACGGCATCGTCCAGGTTTACAACGGCCAGCGCAAGGAGCTGTGCGGCGGCTTCCGTCTGACCACCAATAACCGGATGGAGCTGATGGGCTGCATCGTGGCCCTGCGCGAGTTGGAGCATCGGGACCGACCGGTGGCGCTTTATTCCGATTCCAGCTATGTGGTGAACGGGATCAGTAAGGGCTGGGCCAAGGGTTGGCGGAAGCGGGGGTGGGTCAAGGCCGACCGGCAGCCGGCGGTCAATCCCGATCTCTGGGGCCAGTTGCTGGAGCTTGTCGAGGGGCTGGATATCACCTTCAACTGGGTCAAGGGCCATAACGGCAATCCCTTTAACGAGCGCTGCGATGAGCTGGCTGTGGCTTCGTCCCGTCAGGACGATCTGCCGGTGGATAGCGGGTACAAGGGCTAAGGAGTACAAAAAAGTTCCTCCCCCCTGGCGGGGGAAGGCTAGGAAGGGGGGGAGGTCGGCAGAAGTAATCAGGTCGGCATCTTCACCCACCCCCCTCCCGTAAAGGGCGGGGGAGTTACTGCAAAAAAAAACAGCCGAATAACGATGGGAAAGGAGCTTGCGGGTGAGCGAAAAAGAGAGCCGACTCATGGAGGCCTGGCGCAGGCAGTTGGCCCAGGAATACCGCCATCTCTGCTGGCTGTACCGGGTGCAGCTTAGGCTGCCGCTCTTTGAGATCCGCGATGGGCAGAGCCGGGCCGGGGCTTGGTCGCCGGGGCTGGACACCCTCAGCCTAGCCTCCTGGCTGGTCCGGGATCATTCCTGGGATGTGGTGCTGGAGGTGCTGAAGCACGAGATGAGCCACCAGTACGTCCAGCAGGTTCTGGGCCGAGGGGATGAGCTGCCGCACGGCCCGGCCTTTCAGGAGGCCTGCGATCGGCTGGGGGTGCATCCCGAATTCCGCACCGCCCAAGGGGCGATTCCGCGCCTGATCAGCAAGGAGGGCCAGGGGGCTGGGGCCATGCTGGCCAGGGTGGAAAAGCTTTTTGCCCTGGCCCAGAGCGCCAACGAGCATGAGGCCGCCCTGGCCATGCAGAAGGCCAACGCCATCCTGCGCCGATACAACCTCGAACGCCTCCACCGTCAGGCGGCAACGGACTACGATTACCTGATCATCAAGCCGGGCGGCAAGCGGATCGCCGCCCACCAGCGGCTCATTGCCGCGATTCTCAAGGATTTTTTCTATGTCAATGTGGTCATCGCCCGACAGTTCGAAGCGGCCAGCGGCGAAACCCTGCGGGTGATCGAGCTGACCGGGGCCAAGGAAAACCTGGCCGTGGCCGGGCACGTCTACCATTTTCTCAGCCGGCGGCTGGAGTATCTTTGGCAGGAGTACCGCAAGAGCACAGGGGCCACGGGCCGAGAGAAAAACTCCTATTGGCTCGGGGTGCTCAACGGCTTTCGGGAAAAGCTCATTCGTCAAGACCGGGAGGCCATGCGCTCCACCGGCGACAACATGGCCTCCAGCCTGATCTGCGCCTCCGATCCGGGGCTGATCCGCTACTACCGGGCCCGCTATCCCCGCCTCCGCACCGTGCAGCATAACGGGCCCCGGGTGCATGCCGATACCTATCAGGCCGGGCAGCAGGAGGGGAAACAGCTGGTGATCCACAAGGGGGTCGCGGCTGACGGCGGCAACACGGGTTTGTTGCTGGCGGATGGTTAGCGGGGGCCAGCCTCTCGATACCGCAGCGCCAAGCCTTTGAGGAAATTGCGCAGAAATTGGTCGCCGCATTCCTTGTAGTTTTTATTCCCGGCCTTGCGGAACAAGGCGGACAGCTCGGATTTCGAGACCGGATTGCCAGCCTGCTGTAAAATGTCGAGCATGTCGGCTTCCTGGAGTATCAGGGCGATGCGGAGTTTTTTCAGGATGGAGTTATTGGTCAGTGGTTCGGCTGATTGTGCGGGCCGCTCCGGTTTGCCTTCCTGCCTGCCTCGTTTGTAGATAATGAGGCCACTCAAGAAATCTTCCATAAGCGCATCAGGGCAGGCGACAAAGCCTTCTTCCTCTTCTTTTTTCAGGAGATGGAGGATTGTGTCCGGGGCAAGCGTCTGTCCGGAGATGCTGAATATCTCAGCCATGGCCGCAGTGGGGAGAGCCAGGGCATAGCGCACTCCGCGTAACACATCGTTATTCGTCATTTTTTATCCTTCAGTAAGGCCCCAAGCGCGGCAAAGGGATTCGAGGTGGCAATCGCTTCCTGTTTTCCTTCCGGTTTCAGCGCGCCATAGGCATCGGCAACGCTCTCCCGGTCGTGCTCGTTGTCGTGGCAGTAGATGCACAACAACTCCCAGTTGCTGCCGTCGGGCGGATTGTTTTCGTGGTTGTGGTCCTTGTGGTGGACCGTGAGGTCGCGCAACTTTTTGCCGTTGAATTCGCGGCCGCATCTGCCGCAGATCCAGGGATAGATCTTGAGCGCTTTTTCCCGATAGGTCTGCGCCCGGAGCTCCTGCGCGCGCTGGGCCTCGGAAAGCATATCGGGTTTGGGCGGTGGGGCCATGGGTGTCTCCTCTGTTTACTTGAAGATACCCTTGAAGGTATTCCCCAACTCCTCGAACGACTTCTGTAGATCCTCGACATTTTTCTTCAGGTCATTGCCTGGCTGCGCAGGGGTTGGGGCAGGTGCCGAACTAGGCGCAGGCGGCGGTGGCTGTTTGGCTGCCGGTTGTTCCGTCCGGCTGTTTCTGAACCGTTCGCCAGCCGCGCCGATCCACTTGTCGCGCTCCTCGCCCTTTTTGTGCTCGTCAAGCTTGTCGTAGGCTTTTTTGGCCAACTTGGCCGCGCTCTGCTGTTTTGGCGTCAGCTTGGTCAGAACCTCCGGCTGGTTGAGGTGATCCAGGTACTTGCCGCCCACGATAGTCCCGAGATCATAGAAAAGCGACTCATATTCGCCCTTGCCGAACTTGCACATCAGACCGGTGGCTGAGGTCAGGGCGTCCACCACATCGCCGCCGGGCAGCATCTTGGCGGTTTCGAGCATGGCATACTGCACCTCATCCTGGGCCTCTAGGGAGCAGACCAGGCTGGTGAGCCAGTGTTCCGGGGTGTCGCGGGAGACGAGGGCCAGGGCTTGGCCCTGCTGCATGCCCTCTTGGATGAATTCGCTGAAAGCATCGCTGCTGTCGAGCAGGACAATGCCGCCGTTGATCTGGTAGGCATGCTTGCCGTCGCTTTTCATCACCACAGCCGGATAGAGGTTTTTGCCGAAATAGTATTGCGGTTCGCCAGGGGCCTCATTCTTGCCGACCACCAGCACACTTTCTCCCGCAGGGGTCGTGACGATCTTCGTGGTGCCGAAAAAGGCTTGATCACCGAGGTTGAGCTTGGGATGAAAACGGCTCTTGACGCCAAGGGTGAAGGCATGGGTGTCAAGCATATCGCCTTTGACGGCCTGGATGCGGTCAAAGGCCAACCCCAGGCCCACATTCACGGTAACCGTCTCCCTGCGGCCCGGGGTGGAGATCCGCACCTCATAGGCCAGTGGGGCCTTGATGTTGGGGCCGGTATAGAAAAAGAGGGTCTCGGCCACCCCGTTGCTGTCTGCCTTGACCGTCAGGCGGGTGCCTTTGTTGGCGCCTGCCTGCAATTGCGCCTGTTTGCCGGAAACGATTTCAAAGGTTGTCGCGGTACCCGGCTTTGTTTTGGCCACCAGCTTGGCTGGCAGCTTGGTCGAGGCGGGAAGGTAGGCCGTGCGCCCTATTTGGGCTGAAGAGGGCGCGGGGTAGGCCTCAACCATCAAGTTGGGGTTCTCGACGGGGGGCGCTTTTTCTTCGACCTCCACCGCGGCGACTGGCTCCTCAGCCTTGCCGGTGCGCGGCAGTTTGGCGATGATCTCGTTCATAAGCCGGTCGGGGAGGGCATCGAGCAGGCCATTTTTGCATCTGACCTCGATTTTGACGTGCACGTTGCCGGCATGGAGAAAGGAGTGGATTTCATACCAGTCCTCGGGCGGGACGGCCCGTTTCTTCATAAAGGCAAGGTAATGGTAGTTGCCGATCATCTTCGGCAAGACATGGCTGCGGTCGTATTGGGTCGGACCCTTGACCACCAGGCCCAGTTCCTCCCGTTTGACGTTGTTTTTGATAATGTCATAGGCGTAGGTCGCCGTGGTGTTGGCGTCGATCACCTTTTCCCGCCGGTTGTAATCGTACTCATGCACATAGAGTTCGGCGGCATAGCGGATGCCTGCCTGGTCAAAGGCGCAGACCTGGGGAGAATATGTGGTGCCACAATAGCCGTTGGTGGTCTTGCGGTCGTAAACCCGATATTGGACCAAGGCGGTGTTGATCAACCCTTCCTTGTCCTTCACCTCCCAGAAAAAGTTGATGTAGCTCTTGTTATCGGTATCGACCCGGGTGTTGGCCGGCATGCTGTCGAGGCGCAAGCCCTGGAGGCTGCCGGTGTAGTCACCGAAGGTTATTTCCTTGCCAGCCTGGGCCGGGTGCGGCATGGCCAGGGCCAGAAATCCGAGCAATAGGGCTTGGCTCCACAAGAGCACGGTGCGCATGGGTGCCCATGAACCGACCGTCTTTGCCTGCGAAATGTGGCTGGTTTGGGTGGAAATGTATTTGGCTGTGGTCATGGTGTCCCCTCCTGCTGCTCAGAGCCTTTCTGGGCTAGGTTCTATGCGCCTACAAATCTTCAATCCGCGCTTTGAAGGCATCATATTCCGCCTTGATTAGTTTTCTCTCTAGCCCCGCCACCTTGGCGCAATAGGCGGCAATATCTGGGGCTTGCCGGCAGAACTCCTCAATCTCATTTTCCTGCTTCGCTGAAAGCTTTTTGTGGTCATGGAGCTTCTCGGCGAAATAGAAAAACGCCAGGCCCGGAGCCACGAAGAGAATCAGGGCGGTATTTTCAACGAGGTCGCCATGGGCCGAGCCAAAAACAATCTGGAAAACAGCAAGCAGGATGCCGCAGAGCACCAGGGCCAGGAGATACGGGATGATGCGCAGATATTTTTTTTTGGTCTCTACGACATCGGTCGGTGGGTCTTGGCTGATATTGATGTACATGGTTTCCTTGCTTCCAGGCAGGGAATGGCCTGGGTAACGTGATTATTCCAGCGAAAAGTTGAGGGGGAGAGCATACCTGTTTTTGGGAAAAACCGGAACAGATCCCTCCCCAGGCATTTGCCAAAAACATCCCATACGCCTAATGGATTGTCAATACTTGAAAAGTATTGAGAGGGCGGCTTGTTGGATCAGGTATTTTTTAAGCGGGAAAAGCTGGCGGAGGGGTGACGTTGATCCATTTGCAACGGATATCCGGGGCAGGCTAAATAATGACTAGCGCAGGCTGTCGAAAAACGAGTTTTCAACAGCCTGCGGGGGGAGGAATTATTCGGGCGCTTTGCTCTTGGACGTGAACTACTCGATGGTCATCCGGTTTTTCACACCATTCACACCATTTACATCGAAGGCAAGTTTGGTGGCCAGGTTTAATTCGGCTGCGTTGCTGGCTTTGCCATACAAGGTGACCATGCCGCGTTTTGTCTCCACTTTGGTATTGATGGCGCTGGTCGAGCGGTGATACAGCAAGGTCATCTTGACTTGGGCGGTGATGGAAGCATCATCAATTTTTTCGCCCACTGTTTGTGTTTTTTTCAAGGACTTTGCCACGATTATCTCATTGTTTAAGCCGAGAACCCCTTCGACGTCCTTGACGTATTCCGCCGTCAACTCTTTTTGCGCCTGACTGGCAGCATCTCCGCGCAGGGTAACGAAGCCGTCTTTGACGTCAACTTCGGTTGTGGCGGCGCTCACGCTACGATGAAACAAGAGCGTGATTTTCACCTTGTCACGGAGCCAGGCATCCGAATCTGCGGTGGGGGCTGCGCCTTTGACTTCCAGCCTGTTGTCAACACTCTTTACACCAGGCAGGCCTGCCACGGTCTCCTCGGCCAAGGATTTGAGAAAGTTGTCGGAGACGACCCCTATCAAGGTGACGGCACCGCCCTTGGACTCGATTTTGACATCAGCATCCCGAAGGTAGGTTTTGAAAACATACGATTGCTTGGCAGATGATTCGATGCGGCTGTCCATATTTTCAGCATGCACAGGCATGCTGAGCGACAGCATAGCCACAGCTGCCACCAGTATAGCTATAGAATTTATTGCTTTCATGAAACCTCCTGACTTGTGTTGAGTCTTACTGTTTCTTCATCATCATCTTTGTCGGTTTTCCCCCACCCATCTTCATGGGCATCATCTTCTTCATTTTCTTAAATTGTTCGTCCGTAAAAATAGCCCGCATTTCTTTCATGGCTTTCAGCATTTCCAAATGATGGGCGGTCTTTATCTCCTCAATTTTTTTAACGGCAGCGCTGGCCTTCTCGAGGTCAAAATCTTTCACGTCCATGATATCCATGAGCTCGATCTCGGCGATCTTCAGGTCCGCTCCGAAGCGGGCATGATTTTTTTGCATTTCGCTGTGTATAGGCTTCATTTTTGCGAGTTGGTCATCGGTAAGCCCCATAGTGCCTGCTTGCGCGAGGCACATGCCCATCATATCGCCCATCCTGTCCATATTGCCCATTCCCATCATCTGCCCACGCCCTCCCATCTGCGGCTGCATGGGCATATCCGCCATCTGTGCAAATGCGGGCATCTGTACGCTAAGCGCCAACAGGGTTACTGCTACCAGCTTTAATAGTGTTTTCATGGCATGCTCTCCTTTGAGTGTTGTTCTTGTTTACTTCTCAAAAACCTTTTTGATCTGACCGATCTTTTTCTGAACTGTGCCGATTATTTTTTCATCGGAACCTTCGGCTTCCAACCTTGGATTCTCGCTGAGCTTCCCGGCAATTTCCTTGGCCTTACCCGCTAGTTGATGAAACGTGCCTTCCGCCTGGTCCTTCGTGCCTGATTTCATGGTATTTCTCCTGCCATATTTTTGGATGGATAAATCGCATCTAAAAGGAAACATGCCTTGGTAGTTGCTCTTGATTTTAGGTAGCAGAATGTGTGCCAGAAGTGTTGCCGCCAGGACAGAAGTTCCATGGTGCTGGAATAATTGAAACTTAAGTGGGTGCTACGATGGGAATGAATACTTGGCAGAAGGGCAGCCCCTGACATGTCAGGAAATTCCTGACATGTCAGGGGCCGTTGTGGGTTAAAAAAAGTGGACGGGCTAAGCCCCTTTGATCGTCGCGCAAGGCAGCTCTTGACGGCCAGACCACCGACAGGGTATTCACCGACATTGATTCGTGGATTTTTACTCTTTGGAGTTCTTCGCTGATGCATGAGCAACACCATAACGCCAAACTGCCTTGGGCAGCTGGGAGTCTGCCCCTGATGCTGGCACCGATGCAAGGCCTTACCAACCGGGCCCTGCGCGGTCTGTTCATCGAGCGGGTCCGGCCCGATGTGGTTTTTACCGAGTTTGTCCGGGTCAAGGCGAGCACCAAAAAGAATATCACCGAAAATGACCGGCAGGAGGTGGTCAGCACGGTTGGCGGGGTGCCGCTGGTGGTGCAACTTATCGGTACCGACACCGAGGCCCTGGTGGCTGCGGCCAACACCGTGCAGGAGCTGGGGGCCGAACATCTCAACATCAATCTCGGCTGCCCCTATGGCCGGATGACCAGCCAGACCGCAGGCGGTGCCCTGCTGCGTGCACCGGTGGCTCTGGGGCGGCTGCTTGCCCGGTTGCGCCAGGAGATTCGGGGCAGTTTCTCCGTCAAGGTGCGCTCCGGCTTTGACGACCCGGCCCAGATTTTTTCCCTGCTGACGCTCTTTGCCGACAGCGGCATCGATTTTCTCGTGGTCCACCCGCGCACCGTGAAGCAGATGTACAGCGGGGCGGCGGACCACGGGGTCACCGCTGAGGTGGTGCTCCAAACCTCTCTGCCGGTGATCGCCAACGGGGATATCTTCAGCGCGGCCACCGGGCAGCGGGTTCTGGCCGAGACCGGGGTGGCCGGGTTGATGCTGGGCCGAGGGGCCATTGCCGACCCCCTGCTGTTTGAACGGTTGCGGGGCAAATGCCCCAGCGAATCGGCGTCCGCCACCAAGATCGCTGAGCTGCGCAAATATCTGCAAGAGCTGTTGGTCCGCTATCAGGCGCTGTTCTGCGGCGAGCACCAGATCCTCTGCAAGATGAAGGAGGTGCTCTGCCATGTCCATGACCCAGAGGTGTTGCCCCTGGCCAGGCAGCTCAAGCGCAGCAAGAGCCTTGCCCATTTTAAGGATCTGACCGCGGATGGCTGATAGTTGCCGAACCGCCGGAAGACACAGGAGACACCCATGGAAGATGTGAATTTGATTGCCAGGCACTGGCACCACCTGCCCATCGACGAGGTCACGAATCTGCTGGAATCAAACCGGGAGCAAGGGCTTGACCGGTTCGTGGTGGAGCACCGCCTTGCGGAGTTTGGTCCCAATGCCATCACCGCCCAAAAGGGACAGGGGCCGCTGATTCGGTTTCTGCTCCAGTTCCACCAGCCCCTGATCTATATCCTGATCGCTTCCGGGGTGATCACCGCTTTCTTACAGGAGTGGGTGGATTCCGGGGTCATCTTCGGGGTGGTGCTGGTCAACGCCGTTGTCGGTTACCTCCAGGAGGCCAAGGCGGTCAACGCCCTAGCTGCCTTGGCCCGGACCATGACCACCGAGGCCACGGTTTTGCGGCAGGGGGAGAAGCGGCGTCTTGCGGCCACGGAGCTGGTGCCCGGCGATATCGTTTTTCTGCAAAGCGGCGACAAGGTCCCTGCGGATCTGCGGCTGTTTCAGGTGCGCGACCTGCAGATCGCCGAAGCGGCCCTCACCGGCGAGTCAGCCCCGGTTGGCAAGGATCACGAGCAGCATGGCCGCGCGACCGCCCTGGCGGACCGGCGGAACATGGCCTACGCCTCGACCCTAGTCACCTACGGGCAGGGGACCGGCATGGTCACGGCCACCGGGGATGCAACCGAGGTGGGGCGCATCTCCCAGTTGATTTCGGCGGCCAAGGCGTTGGAGACCCCGCTCACCCGCAAGATCAGCGAGTTCAGCAATGTTCTGCTCTACGTGATTTTGGGCCTGTCCGCGCTGACCATTGTGGTCGGGATTTTGCGGGGCCAGAGCTTTGTTGAGATGTTCATGGCCGCGGTGGCCCTGGCTGTGGGCGCCATCCCCGAAGGTCTGCCTGCGGCGGTAACGATTACTCTGGCCATCGGTGTCTCGCGCATGGCCAAGAAACGGGCCATTATCCGCAAACTGCCCGCAGTGGAAACCCTGGGCAGCACCACGGTGATTTGCACCGATAAAACCGGCACCCTCACTGAAAACCAGATGACCGTGCAGGAGATCGTGGTAGACGGCATCGAGTACACGGTGGGCGGCACCGGCTACAATCCAATGCAAGGAAGGATCGACGGCCCGGAAGCGGCTTCCAGCACCTCTGCGGCGCTGCTGGAATGCCTGCGGGCCGGGCTGCTTTGCAACGACAGCCAGCTTGTGGAAGAAAACGGGGTCTGGCAGGTGCACGGCGACCCCACCGAGGGGGCGTTGCTGACCTCGGCCCGCAAAGGCGGCCTCGGCCCGGAAACTGTGGCCGCAAGCTCCCGTCTGGACACGGTACCCTTTGAGTCGGAACATCAATATATGGCCACCCTGCACGAGGCCGGGCCCGGCGCGTCGACCCGGCGCATCTATCTCAAGGGCGCGGTGGAGGCGGTTGTGAGCAGATGCGCAAGCCAGCTTGACGGGCAGGGCAATCCTGCGCCATTGCGGGCCGACGAAATTCATGGCGCGGTGGAGGCCATGGCTGCCAAGGGTTTAAGGGTACTGGCCATGGCTGGCAAGAAGGTGGGCCCGGAAATTTCGACCATCCACCATGCCGATCTGACCGACGGCCTGATCTTTCTCGGCCTGCAGGGGATGATCGACCCACCAAGGCCGGAAGCGGTGGCTGCAGTCGCAACCTGCCAGGCCGCAGGCATCCGGGTCAAGATGATCACCGGCGATCATCCGGTGACCGCTGCGGCCATTGCCAGGCAGGTCGGGCTTTATAGCCAGGCCGCAGTGCAGACTGCCGGGCAGGGGGGGCTGGTGCTCACCGGCCCGGAACTGGAAAAACTTTCGGACAGCGAGCTCATCACCAGGGCCGAAAACACCGTGGTCTTTGCAAGGGTGAGCCCGGAGCAGAAGCTCCGGCTGGTGGAGGCCCTCCAGGCCAGGGGGCAGGTGGTGGCCATGACCGGCGACGGGGTCAACGACGCCCCGGCCCTGAAACGGGCGGATATCGGCGTGGCCATGGGCATCACCGGAACCGAAGTGGCCAAGGAAGCGGCGGACATGGTGCTCACCGATGATAATTTCAGCTCCATCGAGGCGGCAGTGGAAGAGGGACGGGGCGTGTTCGACAATCTGGTCAAGTTCATTGCCTGGGCGTTGCCTGCCAATCTTGGCGAGGGTCTGGTCATCATCACCGCTGTTTTTCTCGGCGTCACCTTGCCCATCCTGCCGGTGCAGATCCTCTGGATCAACATGACCACCGCCGGAATCCTCGGCCTGACCCTGGCCTTTGAACCCAAGGAGCGGGGCATCATGCTGCGGCTCCCCAGGCAGCCCAATGCGCCGATCCTGAGCAGAAGCGTGATTTTCCGGATCACCCTGGTGAGTTTTCTGATGCTGGGCGCCGCCTTCTGGCTTTTTGCCTGGGAACTCTCCGACGGCGCCACCCTTGCCGAGGCGCGCACCGCTGCGGTCAACGCCTTTGTCATGGTGGAGCTGTTCTACCTGTTCAACTGCCGCTCCCTGGAAAAATCCGTTTTCCAACTCGGCTTTTTCTCAAACCTCTGGGTGATGGGCGGGGTGGTCGCCATGTTCCTGCTGCAAGTGGCCTACACCCACCTGCCCATGATGAACCGCCTGTTCCAGAGCGCGCCGATTACTCTTGCTGTCTGGGGTAAGACCCTGGTGGCAGGGCTGGTGGTTTTTGTGATTGTCGAGATTGAAAAGAAGTTGTGGAACAAAAAGGTCGGGGCGCGTGTCTGATGGCTTATTACTCAAAAAACAAAAAGGGGAATGCAACAATGAAGAAGTATGTCCAGGCAATCACCGCCCTGCTGCTTGTATCGGCCATGGGCCTGATCGGTTGCGATCAGGTAAAAGAATTGGCAATCCAGGAGGTGGATAAAGTAAAGAAGGACGTTGTTGCAGAGATTGCCAAGGCCGTCAACGCAAGTGAGAATAAGGATACAGATAAAAAAACGGATGCCGAGTCGAGCAAGGACGCAGATAAAAAAGAAGACGAAAAAAAATAATCCCACGGAGATAGGCAGTGAAATGTCCGGTATGCACGACGGTAAATTTGGTTATGGCTGAACGGCAGGGAGTGGAGATCGATTATTGCCCGGAATGTCGCGGGGTGTGGCTGGATCGGGGGGAACTGGATAAGATCATCGAGCGCTCAGGCGTCCAGGCCCAACCCCAACCCCAGCGTCAGGAAGAACACGGGGCCCGGTCGCCGTTCCAGGAGCACCATGGCCACGACGATCATAAAAAGAAAAAGCATAAGGGGTTGCTGGGTGAGTTGTTCGATTTCTAACCTGTAGCTCGGAATGACCTCAGCGGCTTGTCTCCTCTCCATCCTGCTGTAATTTCAGATACAACTCCCTTCCCACCCAGGCGTCGGTGGCTGCATACTGGATCTGGGTCGGGGCGAGAATATCCCTGGCCCAGTTCGAGGTCTGCGCCCCCTTGGCGATGCGAAAGCCCAGCAAAACCGCGGCCAGCCCACGCAGGCCGTGGTTTTTTATTTCGGCCTTTTTGGCGAGATTGCCCAGATCCACAAAGCCTGCCGGTTTGAACGGGGCCAGATGGTGCAGTTCCTGGAGATCATAGGCCAAGGAGACTCCCGCTTTGATCACCTTGGGGTTGGCAAGGATTTCCCGCAAAGGGCCGGGCAGGCCGAGCGGTTTCAGCTGAAAAAGAAAGACCTCTTTTTCCCCGGCCAGTTGCAGGAGCGAAGGCAGGTAGCTCTCGCCCTTGTGGTAGGCGGGCCGGGTTTCCGTGTCAAAGCCGAGGATGGTCTCCGTAGCCAGGGCGCGGACAGCCTGGCTCAACTCGGCAGGGGTGCGGACTACGTGGACCACCCCCTCCCATCTCCGCACGGGGCAGGTGTTTATTTCTTCTTTGGTCATCCGCTGGGCAAAGCCAGGGCGAGGGTCGGTGGTGTGCATGGAGTCTATATACGGGAACCATTGCTGGTTTGGGAAGGATTTTATTCCCTTCTCGGCAACGATTCCCGCTCTCAGGCAGCTAGCTTTTCCTTGGTGATTGGCGTATGATTTGCGGCATGGAATATCTTCAGCCCCTTGCACACATCGGCTTGCCAAAAAATGAACTGCCACCTGGAAAACGTTGGCCCAGGCTCCGTCTGGTCATGTTTGTCGCGGGGCTTCTTTTTTTTATCGGGGTGATTCTCTTCACGCAGACCCTATTTCTCCCTTCGCAGCTTACCCTCCCGCCTGGGGTGCAGCAACTCAAGTCCCGACTCAAGACCCTTCAGAAAAAGGAACATCAGGCCAGGCAACTGGCGACCAAGCCGTTGTGGCTGAATTTTGCCAAGGGCAATAGCGGCGGCCCGGCGATTTTCCCATTCCTTGCCAATCAATCGGGCGTGGTCTCGTCCTTGAGAAAAGAGCCGAGGCCTCAACTCGCCTATGTTCAGGAGGTCCGGCTTGGTTTTTATGAAAGTTGGGACCCAGGCAGCTTTGATTCCCTCAAGGCCAATGCCGATAAATTGACCCATCTCTGCCCGGACTGGCTCACCGTTGAGGATGGCCGCGGTGGTGTCAAAGCCGTCACGGAGCAGAAGGTTCTTGATCTGGTCAAGGATCGGGGCCTCGTTCTTATGCCGCTTCTCCGCAACATGGGCGGGGAAGGGGTCTGGCGGCCCGAGGTGGTTGAGGGACTTATCAACGGGCCAGCTACCAGACAGGATCAGTTTGTCGTCGACCTCAAGGGGCGCCTGAAGGGGATGGGCGCGGGCGGGGTTGTCATCGACTGGGAACAGGTTGACCCGTCTTATCGGGGCGCCATGACCGCCTTGTTGAACAAGCTTGCTTCGGTGCTTCATGCCGAGGGAATGGAATTGTGGCTTTGCGTCCCCATGGGCAGGGAGTTGAAAGTCCTCGATCTGGACAACCTTGCCGAGCATGTCGATCATTTCGTCGCCATGCTCCATGACGAGAATTCCGAGTCCGACCCGCCAGGCCCGATTGCCTCAGCAGAATGGTTCAATGGCTGGCTCGATACCATTATTGAATACGGGGAATCGTCGCAGTGGGTACTGGCCCTTGGTGCCTATGGCTACGATTGGACCGAGGGGGAAAATGAGGCGGAGACCGTTCGTTTTCAGGACGTGATGAGCCGGGCTGGCAGGTCCTCGCTCACTTCCTGTGAGTTTGACGCGCCCACCTACAATCCGCATTTCGATTATGAGGACTCCGGCGCACCCCATACCCTCTGGTTCCTGGATGCGGTTACCTTCTTGAACCAGCTCAAGGCCGGAAGGGCGTATCATGTCGGCGGTATCGCCATATCGCGGCTTGGCACGGAAGACCCTGGAATCTGGCAAGCCCTGAAGCTGGATACTGCCAAACTCCTTACCCGGGAAAATCTTGCGACCTTGGAGACCATCAGCCCCGGCGGGACAATAGCCCATATCGGCAGGGGAAATTTCATCACCATGGCGGACGAGCGCGCCGATGGGGCGCGGCGGATTATGCGCGATAAAGACGGTGACCCTGAGGATCCGGTGAGCGAACGCTATGAGAAATTTCCCAGCTATCTCACCATCGTGCATCAGGGGAAGGGAGCAAAGGACTCCGTGGCCATCACCTTTGATGACGGCCCTGATCCCAAGTGGACCCCGAAGATTCTCGATATTCTTAAAGCCAAGGGGGTGAGCGCCACCTTCTTCATGGTTGGCACGAACATGGAGAAATATCCCGACCTTGTCCGGCGCATCGTCCGCGAGGGGCATACGGTTGGCGTCCACACTTATACCCACCCGAATATCGCCCTGGTCTCCGAGGAGCGGGCCTACCTGGAATTCAATGCGACCCAGCGGTTGATCGAGGCCATCACCAAGCATTCTACCATTCTTTTCAGGCCGCCCTATAACGCCGACACCAACCCCCATGATCCGGAAGAGCTGGTCCCCATCAAGCTTGCCCAGAAACTTGGCTACATCACCGTTACCGAGGATATCGACCCGGAGGACTGGTCGCAGCCAGGGGTTGCGGCCATGGTTGAAAACATAAAAAGGGGCCGCCAGCAGGGCGGGAATATCGTGTTGCTCCATGATGCGGGCGGGGATCGGAGCCAGACCATCGAGGCGTTGCCCAAGATCATCGATTACCTACAGGCCAGGGGAGACAACATCCTTTCCCTCTCCGCGCTGCTTGGGATTCCGCTGGAGCAATTGATGCCGCCGGTGCCCCAGAGCCAGCGGTCCATGTCCAGGGCGGTGAGCGAAGCCGGCTTCGCGGCCATCCATGCGGTGGCGCAATTCTTCTGGGCCTTTATGATCGTGGCCACCGCTCTGGTTGTGGCAAGGACGCTAAGCGTGGCCTGGCTGGCGATTCGGAGCCGAAGGGCTGGCGATGCCGGATTGCCGGGCTGGCTTCCGGCTTCTGGCGTCTGGCCGCCGGTAAGCATCCTGATTGCCGCTTATAACGAAGAAAAGGTTATCGGCCAAACATTACGGGCATTATTGGACAGCACCTACCCCGGCGAGATCGAGGTGGTGGTGGTCGATGACGGTTCAAAGGACACAACTGCTCAGATCGTGGCCGGGATGGCGCAAAGCGAGGAGCGCATCCATCTCCTCAGGCAGATCAATATGGGCAAGGCCATGGCCTTGAAGACCGGATTTGACGCGGTGAGCCACGAGATTGTCATCAGTCTGGATGCTGACACCCAATTTGCGTCCGACACCATTGCGGAGTTGGTCCGGCCATTTGCTGATCCTGCCGTGGCTGCGGTTTCAGGGCGGGCCAGGGTTGGCAATCCCAAGACGCTTGTCGCCATGTTCCAGTCCCTTGAATATACATGCGGCTTTAATCTGGATCGGCGGGCCTATCATTTGCTCAACTGCATTACGGTGGTGCCGGGGGCGGTCAGCGCCTTCAAAAAGAGCGCGGTTTTCGCGGCCGGCGGGATCAGTACCGAGACCCTGGCGGAGGATACCGACCTTACCTTGAGTCTGCACAGGTATGGTCATAAAATTTGCTATGCCCCCAGGGCTGTGGCCTGGACCGAGGCCCCTGAAACCGTGAGAACCTTTGCCAAGCAGCGGTTCCGTTGGGCGTACGGCACCTTGCAGTGTCTGTGGAAACACCGGGATCTGCTTTTCGATAGAAAATACAGGGCGCTGGGTTGGTTCAGTCTGCCGAGTGCCTGGTTTTTCAATATCCTGCTGGTGGCGCTCGGGCCGATTATCGATGCTATTCTGCTTTTATCGCTGCTGCTGAGCCCGGCCAACAGTATTCTCTATTTTTATTTTCTGGTTTTTCTCGGGGCCGACTTGTTGCTGGCTGCAGTTGCCTGCCTCATCGAAAGGGAGCCTTTGTCTCAAATCTGGCTGGTTCTGCCCATGCGGTTCATCTATCGACCGGTGTTAAGTTATGCGGTGCTGAAGTCTATTATCAAAGCGAGCAAAGGGGTGTTGGTCGGCTGGGGCAAACTCGACCGTACCGCCTCGGTCACTTATAAAGCTTGAGGAAAGGCAGGGATCATGAAGGCAATGCTTACGAGAGGTTCAACCGCCAGAACGAAAACAGTGCTTGGCTGTGTTGCGGTGGTGCTCTTTTGTTTGGCTCTGGGCGCTGGCTGTAAACCAGGGGAAACTGTCCGGGCCAAGGACCAAGGTCCGCAAGAACTCGTGATGCCCAGTAAAGGGGCCTACACCGGGGCATATGTGGATTTCGGCGAGGGTGAGGACAACGTCACCTACGATGCCATAACCGCCTTTGAGAAGATGACCGGCAAGCATCTTGCCGTGGTGGCCTTTGGCAATTTCTGGGGGGAACAGGCCTTTCCCGCCAAAACGGTGCGCATCGTTTCGAGCTATGGGGCGATCCCGCTGATCTACTGGTCGCCCTGGGACCGGCCCTACGCCGAAGACCGCGGGCCGGATCGCTTCAACCTGCCCGATATCCTGGCGGGCAAGTGGGACACCTATATCGATCAATGGGCCGACGCGGCCCGGAGCTACGGCAAGCCCATGCTGGTGGCCTGGGGGGTGGAAATGAACGGCACCTGGTTTCCTTGGTCAGGCGTCTATTATGGGGGAGGCACGATTATTGGTCAGAAAGACGGCCAGCCCCTCTACGCCGGGCCTGAGTTGGTGAAACAGGCCTATCGCTATGTGGTTGACCGGGCAAGGGCGCGGAAGGCGGACAATATCCTCTGGGGTTTTCAGGCCAACCATTACACCATGCCCCATGCGCCCTGGAACATGATGGCCCATTACTACCCTGGTGCGGACTATGTGGACTGGCTGGGCCTGAGCGTGTATGGCAAGATGCTCAAATCCGAGGATTGGAACTCTTTTGCTCATGTGATGGATGCCCCCTATCAGGAAATCTGTAAGCTGGACCCGAAAAAACCTCTGATCCTGGCGGAATGGGGCGTTGCTGAATCCCCCCCCGCCAACAAGGCAGAATTTATCGCCAAGGCTTTCTCTGATTTACAGACGAAATACCCCAGGGTCAAGGCTGCGGTCTATTGGCATGAACGCTGGGAAAACACGGACGGGAGCTACAGCAATCTCCGGGTCAATTCCTCCCCCGAGGCCCTTGATGCCTACCGCAGCGGGGTGGCTGCCGCGTACTGGCTCGACCGCCCGCAATTTCGCCTGCGGCAGAAAGCCCTAGCCTCCCCCTGAGGGCAGGGCTTTCTGCCCACTTCTGCGAAAAGGTCATATCGATCCGTGTCCACGAGCCAAGGACACTGTCAATGGAAATCTTGCCGTTATGCAGCCGGACGATCTCTTTGACAATAGCCAGCCCAAGCCCTACCCCACCATTTATGACGGCACGGGATTTTTCCACCCGGTAGAACTGCTCGAACACTTTTTCTAGCTCGTCCTTGGGGATGCCCGGTCCGGTATTGTACACGGATATACAGATATCATTATTTTTCTCGGCAACCGTAAGCTCTATTTCGCCTCCTGCCCTATTGTATTTAACCGCATTGTCAAGAATATTGATCAGTGTCCGGCGGATCATGTCCTCATCACCCCTCATATTCAGATGTGGGAGAAGAGCGGCTTTAAGATGGATTTTCGCTTTTTCTATAATCGGCGTAAAATCTTCCAATACTACCTTGGCCAGATCCGTTAGGCTGAATGGTTCCATGGGCAGAGAAGCCTTGATCTCTAGGATCGACAGATTGAGAAGTGTTTTGACCAGGCGATCCATTCGCAACACATTGTGTTCCTGGGCTTTGATCTGCTCCAGAAAGGCGGCAGGTAAATCCGTGCGCTGGGAGGCTTCCTCAAAAAAAAGTCTCAGGGTGGTGAGGGGGCTTCTCAACTCGTGGGAAGCGTCGGCAAGATATTTCTTCTGGCGGGAAAAAGAGAACTGCAACCGATTGAACATTTGGTTCAGGCATTCGCTCAGCTCAAAAATTTCGTCGCGGCTTTTCCCCAGGGGGATTCTTTTTTCCAGGGTGTTTTCGTTGATTTCGCGGGCAAGCTGGTTGATGGCGGCGATGGGTCGCACGATTCGACCGGCCAGAATATAACTCACGCACATCAAAATAATGCTCGAGATGATCAGGCCGATATCGATCGCTTCCAGCCAATCAAAAACCTCTTCTTCAAAATCTGCTATTGGCCTTGCGACTTGGATCAGATAAGGCGTCCCTGCGATGTTTTCAGCAATTACCAAAGTTCTGAACGTGACCTCGCCGTCATCATCCTGATAGAGGTAGCTAACTTCTTTCGGGATGTGTGTGTCGACCATATAGGGCTCTCCCATATGGTCTTTTTTCAAGGGGAGGTTGGCGGCCCTGGATAGGTCGGATTGAAAAACCACGCGCTGATCCTGGTCGTAAATCTTGACCCAGTAGCGCTCTGAAGAAACAAGCAGCATGTGTGCCTGCGCATCTTCCACTGGTTTTCGTAGCGTGGACAGTCGCTTGCTCAGTGTATGCGCCACGGTATTCAATTGTGAATCCAGAATCGCCAGAGGCTGATCGTGCATTTCCCACAAGATCACCAAGGAGAAGACAAGGCTGGTAAACAGCCCAGCGCCTGCAACCCAAAGGGTGATCCTGTGGCGAATTTTCATTGGCCCTCTCCCGTGACGATGTAGCCGACCCCCCGAATCGTCCGGACAATGCTGCCATCGGTATCGCCGATTTTTCGTCGCAAATTCTTGATGTGTACATCGATGTAATTGGACATGGTGAAGGGATCAAAATCTTCCCCCCAGACGTGCTCGGCGAGGCTGAAGCGCGATATGGTTCGGTTTTTGTTGTAGAAGAGAAACTCGAGAATGGCGAATTCTTTGGGCGTTAGCAGGACGATATTGCTACCGACTGTTACCTCGCGGGTAACCGTGTTGAGGTGGATGTCTTTGATATCCAGGGTGGGAGCGGCGTGTTCTGAGCCTCTCCTGAGCAGAGCACGCATCCGCGCCAGCAGTTCGGAGGCAGAAAACGGCTTGGCCAGGTAATCGTCCGCTCCTTGGTCGAGCCCTTTGATCTTGTCATTGATCTCGCTCTTGGCGGACAGCAGGAGGACCGGAGTGCCGATCTTGTCTTGGCGGATTTCTTGTAACACGGACAGCCCGTCTTTTATGGGCATCATGATATCGAGGATGATTAGGTCGAAGGGCTGGTTGAAAATCCTGTCTAGAGCCTTCTCCCCATCCGCGGCAATTTCAACGATGTATTTTTGTCCGGTAAGTAGCCTGACAAGTTGGTCGCGAATATCGGGATCGTCATCTACTATAAGGATTCTCACGGCGGTTTCTGTCCTCACCTCGGTTTAATTTTAACAGTACACTTGTGTTAGTTGGAAACCGTCTTGGAAAAGATATTGAGGACAGCCACGCCCGCCACGATAAGCAGCAAGCCCATAATGGCAGGGAGATCCAGAGATTGCCCGAGAAAGATCCAGGCAACCAGAGCGACCAGCGCAATGCCAGCACCAGACCAAATGGCGTAAACCACTCCAACCGGAATCGTTTTGAGGGTAAGCGAGAGAAAACACAAAGCGATTGAGTATCCGATCACAACGATAAGCGATGGCCACAAGCGAGAAAACCCCTCAGATGCCTTAAGGGAGGTGGTGGCAATAACCTCGCTTACGATGGCGATCGAAAGAAAAATCCATTGCTGCATGTACCGGACCTCCTTACAGCGCAGACACCTCTGTCGGTTTTTTTCAAACTGCGTGGGCAGTCTTTTTCGGGCCAAAAAGAAACACCACCCAGACGCTTATTTCATACATCAAGTAAATGGGGATCATGACAACAAACATCGTGATCAGATCGGCGTGGAATGCTGCGACAATGGAGCTGGCCAGCAGCGCATATTTGCGGTTCTTTGCCAGAAAGCGATAATTGACGATGCGCAAACGGGAGAGCAGCAGGATAATAATCGGCAGTTCAAAGATCAGTCCGAAGATAAGAATAAGCCGCAGACAGAAATTGATATAGAGACTGAGATTGAACCAGCTTTGCAACCCTTCCGCTTCATAGGAAAGAGAAAAATTTATAATAACCGGCCAGATGATTATGAGAAAAAAAATCGCCCCGAGACAAAAGCTTATGAAGCTGGCCGAGATAAAAGGGAGCGCCATTCGCTTTTCTTTCCGGGTCAGTCCGGGCGCGATGAATTGCCAGATTTGAAAAAATACCACCGGCAGAGCAAGGATAAACCCGGCAAGCATGGATATCTTGCATTGTACGAAAAAAGGCTCCAGGGGGGCAGTGTAGTTCAGCATCCTGGCCTTCACCGGGATTGCGGTTTCCTGCTCCAGCTTGTAGTGGGTGTAGATTTCTGGGTACTGTGTTTTTACCTCATCATAGACCAGCTTTTTCAGCTCGGTCAGATAGGTTTTTCCGGTTAACGGTTTTTCTACAAACTTCAGCAGGTCGGTAGAAAAATTCCAGGTAATCCCCATGCCGATGACAACGGCGACGAGGGACACAATCAGCCGCCTTCGTAATTCGGCAAGATGTTCGGTCAAGGAAATAGGGTGTTGCGTAGTCATTGGCTAAATGTCCTCATGTGGGCCTGTGAATAAAGCCAAAAGACTACTCCACCGTAACGCTTTTGGCAAGATTTCGAGGCTGGTCCACATCGCAGCCGCGCAGGATGGCGATCTCATAGGCCAACAACTGCAAGGGCAGGACAAAGAGAATCGGATTCAACTCCTCGTGGCAGACCGGCACCGTGATCACTTGCTCGGCGATGCGCTGGCAGTTTGTGTCGCCCACATTGGCGACGAGAATGATTCTGCCGTTTCTAGCCTTTACCTCCTCCACATTGGAAATGACCTTTTCATAGACGCTGTCCTTGGGGGCCAGGGCCAGAACCGGCATGTCCCGGTCGATAAGGGCGATGGGGCCGTGCTTGAGTTCCCCGGCCGCATAGCCTTCGGCATGGATGTACGATATCTCCTTGAGCTTCAACGCCCCTTCCAGAGCAATGGGGAAATTGCTCCCCCTGCCCAGGTAGACGAAATCCTGGCTCTGGGCAAAGGCTTCGGCAATGCGGGCTGTTTCCTCTTGCAACCGGGGCAGTTCTTGTTCAATCAGAGCAGGCAGTTCAACGAGGGCATGGGCCAGAGCTTTCCGCGCTTTGGCGGGCATACCTTTGCGGATTTCGCTTAAGAAAAGGGTGAGCAGCAGCAGAGCCGTGAGCTGGCAGGTAAAGGCCTTGGTGGAGGCCACCCCGATCTCCGGCCCGGCATGGGTGTAAATCGTACCGTGCGCTTCCCGGGTGATGGTGCTGCCCAGCACGTTGCAGATGGCGATGACCTTGGCTCCCATCTTCTTGGCCAACCTGAGGCCCGCCAGGGTGTCGGCGGTTTCCCCGGACTGGGAGATGGGCACCACCATCACGGTTTCGTCCAGCAGCAATCGGCGATAACGGAACTCCGAGGCGATATCCACCTCAACAGGGATGCCCACCCATTTTTCCAGCCAGTATTTGGCCACCAGGGCCGCATGCCAGGAGGTGCCGCAGGCCACCAGGGAGATGCGGCTGATTTTTTTCAGCTCCGCAGGGCTCAGGCCTATTTCCGGCAGCTGCACCCTGCCGGTTTCCGGATCGAGCCGCCCCCGGAAGGTGTTGAGGATGGCCTGAGGCTGCTCAAAGATCTCCTTGAGCATGAAATGCCGGTACCCGCCCTTCTCGGCCATGGCCGCGTTCCACTCGATGGTCTTGATCTTCTTGGCAATCTTTCTGCCATTGGCCAGACCCATCACCTGCCAGTCCCCCTGTTTCAGGACGGCAAGCTCCCCATCCTCCAGAAAAACCACCTGGTTGGTATAGGGGAGCAGGGCCGGGATATCCGAGGCCAGCAGGCAGCCGCCCCCCTCGGCAAGCCCCAGAACCAGGGGGCTTTGGTTCCGCACCGCCACTAGCCTGTCCGGCTGACCAGCCCACAAAACCCCGATGGCGTAGGAGCCTTGAACCTTTTTCAGGGCCTGGCGCACCGCCTTGACCAGATCACCACCGGGAAGCTGTTCTTCAATAAGATGGGCGAGAACCTCGGTGTCGGTTTCCGAGCGAAAGACATGCCCGCGGGATTGCAACTCCTCCCGAAGGGTGTGATAATTCTCGATGATGCCGTTATGGACCACAACCAGATCGCCGCTGCAATCGCAGTGCGGGTGGGCATTGAGCTCAGAGGGCGCACCATGCGTGGCCCAGCGGGTATGGCCCAACCCGATATGGCTGTCGCGGTCCCGCACCGTCTCCAGCAACTCTTCCAGCTTGCCGAGCTTGCCTGCGGCCCGGTGCTTCTGGAGCTTGCCGCCGTGCACATACACCACTCCGGCTGAATCATAGCCCCGGTACTCCAGGCGCTTCATTCCTTCCAACAGAATGGGCAGCACATGCCGCTGCCCCACATAACCGACTATTCCGCACATACGGCGCTCCGTTTACTGTAGCTGCTCAGCAGCGTTGCTGAGCAGATGAAGAGGTCATTTTTATGGTTTTCGCCCCAAAAGGCGGGTGATATAAAACTTGGCAGACTAAATTGTACCCTTACGAAGGTGCAATAAAAAACTCCGCCGTTAATTCAGCAACTTTTTTGCGTTCCTTATCTACATGGATCATATGATAGCTGTCTTCGAGCAGATGCATCCGGCATTTGCCACCGATATGTTTTGCCACATAGTCGGAATTGCGCCAGTGGCTCATATCGTCCTCAAGCGCGTGCAACAAGAGCACAGGGGTATGAATTTGCGGCAATAGCCGCTTGAGCTGCTCATTCATGAGGTACATCTGATACAGCGCCCCCATAGGGAAATAATCCAGCGCGCCCTCGATCCGTATCTCTCCGGTTTTCACCCTGGCCCGCAATCTTTCGTCTTTCAGACCAAAGGGTTCTTTCTCGGCGAACTGGATCCGTTTTATCAAAGGCAGCCCCGCAACCAGGGATAATGGCGTGGTAATTCTATGAAGAAGCTGCGACATATTCCAGCCATCATAACGAAAGGCTAGAGAATAGGTCGCCACTCCAGCCAGTTCAGGATGATTCGCCGCCAGGATCAGACCAAGTGCACCGCCAGCGCAAATGCCCGCAGTATAGATTTCGTGCAATGGGTTGCGGCTGCGCAAATCCTGGTATGCGGTCTCTATTGAGGTGTACCAGTCCTCCCAGGAGGTGGCTAGCAGCCGGTCTATATCCCGGCAATGCCCGGCAAGGACAGGCGCGTAAACCGTGAAGCCGAGCTTGTGCAGCTGCTTGCCCAGATATTTCATCTCCGCCGGACTGCCGGTCAGCCCATGGATCAGCAATACGCTCTTGTTCAGTGAGCCGGGATAGAAAAAGCTATACTTGTTATCCTGCATCAGACTGCCTACTCCTGCTTACCGGTCGGGCAATCCCGCGAGCGCTCCCAATCCAGCATGTAATCACGGGTCACAGGCAAGGCGTCGATATCACGCGTAAGCTGAATCTGAAAGACCATTGTTCCCATATAGCTGAATTCCATCTCCGCGCTGAGCAGATAAAATTCCCACATACGGCAGAAGCGTTCGTCGTACATGGCCGCGACTTCCTTGCGCCTGGCATTAAAGCGCTTATGCCATTCGCTGAGGGTGCGTGCGTAATGTTGACGTAGGATTTCAATATCCGTTACCCACAATTTGCCAAGCTCGATGACCGGCAAGACTTCCGACAACGACGGCGCATATGCGCCCGGGAAGATATATTTGCGCAGCCAGGGATTGGCCGTCCCCGGTTCGTCAACACGACCGATGGAGTGCAGCAGCGCTACGCCGTCAGGTTTGAGCAGCGATCTGAGTTTAGCAAAAAATTCTGGGTAATGCCCAATGCCAACATGCTCGAACATGCCGACTGACACGATGCGGTCGTAGACGCCTTTTTCTTCGCGGTAATCCTGCAGGCAAATCTTCACCTGTTTTTCCAGCCCGGCTTTTTTCACCCGCTCGCGGGCTTTTTCCGCCTGCGCGACTGAAAGGGTAAGCCCGGTCACTTCCACCCCGGTTTCTCTGGCCAGATAGATCGCCATCCCGCCCCAGCCACAACCAATGTCGAGGACACGCATGCCTGGCTCAAGACGGAGCTTGGCTGCTATATGGCGTTTTTTCAGATATTGCGCTTCCTCCAGGCTTGTATCCCCGTCGGGGAAGTAGGCGCAGGAATATTGCATATCTGCATCAAGAAACAGATTGTAAAGTTCATCAGAGAGATCGTAATGATGACGGACATTTGCCGAGGCTCGCGCAATTGGATTATACTGCTGCCAGTTCCTGGTAAGAAAATCCACGCCCTCTACCAGAGAATCAAGCCTGGATGGATTGGCTTGGGAAAGATTGATGGCAAACAAGGTGAGCAGATCATGGAGGCTGCCGGATTCAATGAGCAAGGTCTCATCCATGTAAGCTTCGCCGAAATATAAGCCCGGATTAAGCGCCAGCTTCCAGTGCAGCGCGCGGTCGCGCAGACGAATGGACACCGCCGGAGCGCCATCTGAAACACCGTAATGGTGAACCCGGTTATTGGCGTCTGTCACAGTCAAGTGGCCGCGCTTAATCAGCGTCTTTAAACCCCATCCCCATAACATGATTATTTTCTCCTCATATTTTGGATCAAATTAAAAAAAATGCCATACCGAGGCTCTTGTAAAATGGAATTGGGACAGCCTCAGAAAATGATGGGGCAGTCCCAATTCTGCCTTCCTGCTTGCTTTTGCAAGAGGCTCAATCGCCGCTCACGCGTTGCATCTTTTAATCAGGGTTTCAAAAAGTCCGATAAAAAGGTCCATTTCCTCGTAGCTGATGGTCAGGGCTGGCGCCAGGGTAAAGGCATTTTTGTGGTACCCTCCTACATCCAGAACAAGGCCGTATTCCTGGCCATTGAGTCGTATGTTGCCCGCCATACCTTCTTGGAAGATGGCATCGGTCAGCTCCCGGTTCGGGGTAAAGCCGTCCGCCTTGGTCATTTCCACCCTGATGGCGAGACCCAGTCCATCCACATCCCCGATGACGGGGTATTTCTTTTGCAGCTCCCGCAGGCGGGAGAGGAGATATGCCCCCTTTTCAGGCACGGTCTCCTCAAGGTTGGCGGTTTTCATGTATTTCATTGCAGCAAGACCCGCCGCTGTTCCCAGAGGATTGCTGGAAAAGGTGGAATGCGTTGAGCCGGGGGGGAACATCTGGGGTGTTATCAGTTCCTCCCGTGCCCAGAGGCCGGAGAGCGGATTAAGGCCATTGGTCAGGGACTTGGCAAAGGCGACCACATCGGGTGTGGCACCGAAGTGCTCCATTGCCCAGAGCTTGCCGGTTCGGTAAAAACCCATCTGTATTTCGTCGTCCACCAGAAGGATATTGTACTTTTTCAGCACCTGCTCCAATCGTTTGAAATATTCGGGCGGCGGCACGATATATCCGCCTGTGGCCTGCAGGGGTTCCACAAAGAAGGCGGCGTATTCGACCTCATTGTCCTTGGTGTCTATAACCCCGTAGTATTCGGTCTCGAAAAGACGCTCGAACTCCTTGACGCAGTAATAGTCGCAGGTTTTGCGGTCCTTTTCGTAAAAACACCTGTAACAGTAGGGGAAGGGTATAAATGTCGCTCTATTGGCGAAATGACCGAATCGTTTTCTATACCTGAAGCTGCTGGTGATCTCGGTGGCGGCAAGTGTCCGCCCATGATAGCCGCCCATGAAGGCGAACATCAACGATTTGCCGTGCTTGAAGTTTCTGACGACCTTAATGCTGTCTTCGATGGCCTGGGCCCCGCCGACATTGAAATGCACCCGTCCTTTTTCCCCGAATCGTTTTTCGGTTTCTTTGGCGATGGTGGCGGAAAGAAGGATTTTTTCCTTATGCAGGTACTGGGAAGCCACCTGCGGGAGCATGGCCATCTGTTTGTTGTGGGCCTCTTCAATCTCCCGGTTCCGGTAGCCGAAATTGACTGCGGAGTACCACATCTGCATGTCCAGATACGGCCGTTCATCAAGGTCGAACATCCAAGAACCATCACAGCGTTTAAAGATGATGGGATCTTTGAGATAGTGAACTGTATCGCCGTAGGAGCAGTACTCGGCCTCAAGTTCCAGAAGTTCTTTTGTGGTGAGTTCGTCATGTTCCATGAGAGGTTTTCCTTTTTAAGGTATTAATTCAGAGCGATAGGCTAACAAGTTTATTGATTACTGGGTGTCGTGACAGCGGAGGTGATCAGTCATAGGTCATGCAGCCAAGCCCCTGGGGTGTTGGTTGACGAAAGAACGTGACTGCCCTATGCTGCATTTTGCTTCAGGGACAAGAGTGCCTCGCCGTTTAAAAAAGTTTCGAGGGCTTTTTGCACCCCCTGAAAATCCGTGAACGTCGAGTGCGGGATCTCGTTTTCAACGCAGTAGCCGGTGAGTTTGCCTCGGCAGAAGACATGCATCGCCATTCTCGAGATACAAAAATCGCTGCGGCCATCGCCGATATGCACGATGGGAAGCCCTTCGGCCAGCAGATCGGCAGTCTTGCATTTGCAGGTGCCTGATTGACACACACCGCTGGTGTTGGGGAAGATTGTTTTGAGTCCGCTTGCATCCTCAAGCAGATCGTTGGCATAGACCGGTAAATCTGAAAACCCGGCTTCTGCCAGGATTCCATTGATGATTGGCTTGAACCCATCACTTATTATGGCGAAGGGTATGCCGGCCTCCCGGAGCAATCTCATGAAATCAGGGAAGGCGGGATCTATCGGGTGCGTGCAGGCGTACTCTACAAGGTGTTCCAGAGGCACATCTATAAGCGCCATTTGGCGCGCGAGGCACTCCCTTGAGCCTATGCGCCCCTCTTCCCAGAGTTTTTCCGCCTCCTGCCAGCCAGGCCGGGCGAATTTTTTAATGACGGCGTCCGTTACATCCAACTCGTTGATGGTGCCGTCAAAATCGATGGTTACGAAAAACTCCGCCTGTTCAGAAAATGGTGCAGGTGTATAGCGCGTTGCTTGTCTCATATTTTTTGTAGTGGCTCCTCTCATTCAATTCGCCCTGATCATTCGGGATGGTCACAGGAACTTACAGTAGGAAAATGAAGAAAAAATGAAGAGGACGAAAAAAGATGGATTATTTTATGGCTGGCTGTAGTTGCTTATCTTAAGCGCAGGTTGTGCGGGGTTCGCCCATATTTTCCTTGACTTCATTTTTGAAACAGCCGTAGGCTTTTGAGAGAAGCTGGCGTCTGCCGGGTTGTTCCATTGAAAAGCGCCGAGAAGCTCAGGGAGAAAAAAATGCAACCATGTGATTTTGTCGTGTTCGGAGCCCATGGCGATCTGGCCACCCGCAAGCTGCTGCCTTCGTTGTACCAGCTGGATAAGGCCGGGCTCCTTGAACCGGGCTTGCGGATTGTCGGGGTGGCGCGCAAGGAGATGGCTGCCGACGAGTATGTCACCATGGCCAGGGAAAGTCTTGCCACCTTCATGAAGGAGGAGGTGGATGCCCAGGTATGGCAGCGGTTTGCCAAGCGTCTGCGCTATGTGCAGATCGATCTTGCCAGTCATGATCAGTACAGCAAGCTCTGCGAGATTATCGATCCCGCCCAACGGGTGATGGTCAACTACTGCGCCGTGCCGCCCTCCATCTATGGCGACATCTGCAAGGGCTTGGCCCAGGCCGGGTTGATCACCGAACAGACCCGAGTGGTGCTGGAAAAACCCCTGGGCACTGATCTGGCCTCCTCAAAGGTCATCAACGATGCGGTGGCCGAGTTTTTTCAGGAAAAACAGGTCTACCGGATCGACCATTACTTGGGCAAGGAAACGGTGCTCAACCTGGTGGCCCTCCGCTTTGCCAACTCCATCTTCACCACCAACTGGGATAACACCACCATCGACCATGTGCAGATCACCGTGGCCGAGGAGGTGGGAATCGAAGGCCGTTGGGGCTATTTCGACAAGTCCGGCCAGCTCCGCGACATGGTGCAGAATCACCTCTTGCAGATCCTCACCCTGGTGGCCATGGAGCCGCCGGTCACCTTGGGCAGCGAAAGCATCCGTAACGAAAAGCTTAAAGTTCTCAAGGCGTTGCGTCCCATCACCCGCGACAATGTCGAGGAAAAAACCGTCCGGGGCCAGTACAGCGCCGGGTTTCTCAAGGGCGGGCCGGTGCCGGGCTACCACGAGGAGGAGGCGGGCAACCCCCGGAGTTTCACGGAAACCTTTGTCGCCCTCCGGGTGGATATCGACAACTGGCGTTGGGCCGGGGTGCCTTTCTATCTGCGCACCGGCAAGCGCATGACCCAAAAGCTCTCCGAGGTGGTGATCTATTTCAAGCGGCTGCCCCACAATATCTTCCGGGAAAGTTACAAGAATCTCCCTTCCAACAAATTGATCATCCGTCTCCAGCCCAACGAGGGGGTGGAGATCGAGATGCTGAACAAGGTGCCGGGTATTGCCTCTGGGGTAAAGCTGCAGCGCACTACCCTGGATTTGAGTTTTTCCGAGGCCTTTCAGGCGGAGCATGTTGCCGACGCCTACGAGCGGTTGCTGCTGGCGGCCCTGGAGGGGAGCCAGTCCCTCTTTATCCGGCGGGATGAGGTGGAGCAGGCCTGGACCTGGATTGACTCCATCCAAGATGCCTGGCAGGCCAGTAACGAGGCGCCCATGCCGTATCCGGCAGGAACCTGGGGACCGGTGGCCTCGGTGGCGCTTATGGCGCGGGATGGCCGGGCTTGGGATGAGTAAACGCCCAGCAGCACCGCATCTGCTTCGCAGTCTCGCTGCGCTCGCTTAGCTGTCATCGGCCGGCTCGTGTGCAACAGCACACTTCGCAGGCCTCTTTCGCGCATCTGCGGCAGCAGCGAAGCGGCGCTGCTGAACGTTTACAAATCAGAGACTGAGATACGTTTTTTTGTTCCTGGTGACGATTACAATAAATAAGGGAACGGACCATGTCTGCATTCAAAGAGTTCAAGGATTCCTCCACCCTGGTGGCGGTCCTGGCCGCCCAGGTTGCCGAACTGCTGCGGGTCGGCATCAAAGCGCGGGGCAGGGCCAGCCTGGTGGTGTCCGGCGGCTCCACCCCGGTGCCGTTTTTTGCGGCCCTCTCCGAATTGGTGCTTGACTGGGGAAAGGTCACGATCACCCTGGCGGATGAACGCTGGGTGGACCCTACCACTGCGGACAGCAACGAGCGGTTGGTCCGGCAGCACCTTTTGCAAAATCGGGCGGCCCTGGCCAGTTTCGTGGGCCTCAAAACCGGAGCCCTCACTGCCGTGCAGGGCGAAAAAGAGTGCGCCGATCGTCTTGCTCAACTGCCAAGGCCCTTTGATGTGCTGATCCTGGGCATGGGCAACGACGGCCACACTGCCTCGTTGTTTCCCCAGGCAACGCGGCTTGGCGAGGCGCTTGCCCTGGATTCCGGCAAGCTCTGCCTGGCCATCACCCCGCCGGTTGCCCCCCATGAACGGATGACCCTCACCCTGCCTGCCCTGTTGCAAAGCAGCCAGATTATTTTGCACCTTGTCGGGGCGGACAAGCGGGCGGTGTACGAACGGGCGCTGGCCAGCGGGCCGGTGGCGGAGATGCCCATCCGGGCGGTGCTGGGTCAGACCACCGCGCCGGTTACAGTTTTTTGGGCACCATGAACAAGGAGCAACCATGAACAGCACCGTCGAAAAAGTCACCGATCGGATCATCAATCGCAGTATGGCCCATCGGGCAAGCTATCTGCGCCATATGGAGGAATCCATGGTGGTCGGGCCGTTTCGCCACCGGTTGCCGAGCAGCAATCTGGCCAATGGTCTGGCGGTTTGTCAGGGCGGGGAATGCCAGGCCCTGCGCGGCGGGTTGGCCCCCAACATCGGGATCATCACCTCGTACAACGACATGCTTTCGGCCCACCATACCTACGAGCACTACCCGGCCATGATCAAGAAGGCGGTGGCTGCTGCGGGCGGTACGGCTCAGGTGGCGGCCGGAGTACCAGCCATGTGCGATGGGGTCACGCAGGGCGAGGCGGGCATGGATCTCAGCCTGATAAGCCGGGATGTCATCGCCATGTCCACGGTGATCGGCCTCTCCCATAACGTGTTCGATGGCGCTCTGCTCCTGGGAATCTGTGACAAGATCCTGCCCGGGCTCCTGATGGGGGCCTTGCAGTTCGGGCATCTGCCCATGATTTTCGTACCGGGCGGGCCCATGCGCTCCGGGCTTTCCAATCGGGAAAAGGCCCAGGCCAGGGAGCAGTTTGCTCAGGGCAAGATCAGCAAGGAGGAGATGCTAGCCGTGGAGTGCGCCTCCTACCACGGGGCCGGAACCTGCACCTTTTACGGCACGGCCAACAGCAACCAGTTGATCGCCGAGATCATGGGTCTGCACCTGCCTGGCGCTTCCTTTGTCAACCCGGATGACCCGCTGCGCGAGGCCCTCACCAATGCCGCCTCGGCAAGGGTGTGCGAGCTGACCCATCTGGGTGAAAATTATACCCCCATCGGCCATGTGGTCAGCGAACGGTCGGTGGTCAACGGCATCGTCGGGCTGCTGGCCACGGGCGGCTCCACCAACCAGACCATGCATCTGGTTGCTATTGCCCGAGCCGCAGGCATCCGAATCAACTGGGATGATTTTTCCGATCTTTCCGAAGTGGTGCCGATGCTGGTGCGGATCTACCCCAACGGCCCCGGCGACATCAACAGCTTCCAGGATGCGGGCGGCATGGCGGTGCTGATCGGTGAGCTGCTGGCTGGCGGGTTTCTGCACAACGAGGTGATGACCGTGGCCGGGGAGGGGCTGGAGCGGTATGCTCAGGTTCCGGCCTTGGTGGCTGGCAAGGCCCAATGGTCCGATGGGCCGGGAAAATCGTTGGAACCCGAGGTTATCGCCTCGGTGACCCAGCCGTTTTCCCCCACCGGCGGGCTCAAGGTGCTGGACGGCAATCTCGGCAGGGCGGTGATCAAGGTCTCCTCCCTGGCAGACGGCGCGGCCACCTGCATCGAGGCCCCGGCCATGGTTTTTCATACCCAGACCGGACTGGAAGAGGCCTTTAGGGCAGGCAAGCTGGACCGGGACCTCGTCGCGGTCATCCGTTTTCAGGGCCCGCAGGCCACGGGCATGCCCGAATTGCACAAACTGATCACCCCGCTGGCCGTGGTCATGGGCAGGGGCTATCGGGTGGCCATGGTCACCGACGGCAGGCTCTCAGGGGCATCCGGCAAGGTGCCCGCCGCCATCCATGTGACCCCGGAGGCGCTGTGCGGCGGGCTGCTGGCCAAGGTGCAGGACGGGGATTTGATCCGCATCGATGTGGGGTCCGGGAGCCTGGAATTGCTGGTGGATGCGGCGGAGCTTGCCAAGCGGGAGTATGCCGAGGCTGAGCTTGGGGAGCAGCGCTACGGTGTGGGCAGGCAGATTTTTGCCGCCTTGCGCAGTGATCTGCTGGGGGCCGAGGAAGGGGCGAGTTCGTTGTTCACCTATGTCCATGAAAAATGTAAGGTGAATTTTTCGACAGAGACATAGCCTGAGGATGGATGTCCTCGCTTTTCTTTTAGAATTGAGGCGATAACTGCACCGAGCAATAATGCCAGATTTGGCGGCAATTATCAGCTTATCAAGGCAAATTTACCTGATAATCGATGGTTAGGAGCTATTACTCATGAGGACACTTATTGCAGTTTTTTTCACAGTTTTTCTCAGTGGCTGTGCCACCACCTACCAACCAGAGGGATTCTCGGGCGGGTTCAGTGAAACACAACTTGATACAAATGTTTTCCGTGTTTCATTTCGTGGCAACGGTAAGACCCGTGCAGAACGAGCAGAAGAATTAGCACTGCTTCGCAGCGCCGAGCTGACGCTCAAAAATGGATTCACCCATTTCGCCGTTATTGATAGCCAATCACGCGAAAGGCATGGTTCTTATACAACTCCCACTCAGTCTTACACAACTGCGAACGCAACTGTTTATGGCAATTCAGCTTACGGCACAGCCCAGACTACAACTTATGGCGGACAAACCATTCATATTGCCAAGCCAAGCACAACCAATACAATCATGTGCTTCAAGGGAAACCCAGATATTCAAGGTTTAGTCTATGACGCACAATTTCTCTGTAATTCACTAGGCGGCAAATATGAGGTTGTCTGTGGCGCACAATAGTGGGCGCAAAGGGGACGTTGTTGATTTGGGCGCAAAGCGCAAAGGAAAGGCAAAGGGGACGTTGTTGATTAGTTGACTAAAAACCAGGGAAGTATCCCTGGTTTCTTCACTCCACGTTAGATGCCGAAGGGAGAAGAAGATGAACATAGAAGCTATCCGAAATTTTCTTTTATGGTGTACGGCCATCAATTACGGAGTATTGCTGGTGTGGTTCCTGGTCTTCGTGTTCGCGCATGATTGGATTCAGCGCATCCATGGCAAATGGTTTCATCTGTCCCGTGACCAGTTCGACGCCATTCACTACGCCGGGATGAGCATCTTCAAAATAGGAATCATTCTGTTCAATCTGGCGCCTTTTGTCGTTCTGTCTATCCTCGGCTGAGGGGAACATCTCGGGCACGTACGTAAAACTTTTCCACGGCGGTTTTACTTTGACAGTGCTATCACATTTTGCTATCATATTGTGGGCATGAACCGCAAATACCGGAAGACATTGATGGCCATATTCGCCGATCCGGTAAACGGCAATATGGAATGGCGCGAAATCGAATCCTTGCTGGTAGCCATTGGCTGCCGGGTTTTGGAGGGAAGCGGTTCCACGGTCACTTTTGAGGTTCCTTTCGGGAATCGGTGCGAGGAATTTTGTTGAATAGTTGAAAAGCATGAGCCTCATCAGTTACTTAGAAGGTGCGAAACTTACTAGGTATCTGGGAGGAGACTCATGCTTGTGGAAACTTTGATCCAAAACACTC
>JAPLJG010000051.1 GCA_026388735.1 Deltaproteobacteria bacterium | reverse complement strand
GAGTTCTCGACTTCGATCTGTTCCACCCTGGCCTGTCTGGGCAGATAGATATCGGTAATGGGCTGTGGCATGATTATTTTCCCGGTTGGGTTGATTGTGACAGTTACAGGCTGCCCTGGCAGGCGCGTTCCACAAAGCGGACGATGTCGGTGCCGCCGAAGCAGATGCCCACGCAACGGCCGCATCCCACGCAGCTCGGTCGGCCGGTGAGGCGCACGTCGTCGCGGAGCTTGTGGATAAAGCGCTGGCGGATGGCGTCGGTCTTGGCCTGCACCGGGTTGTGGCCCCCGGCCATGGCGGTAAATCCGGCAAAGGTGCAGGCGTCCCAACTCCGCATCCGTTGGCCGCTGAAGGCGTCGAGCGGCTGGTCGCTGATGGTGAAGCAGGTGCAGGTGGGGCAGAGATAGGCGCAGCCGCCGCAGTCCTGGCAGCGCAGGGACAACTCTGCAAAAACTTCATCCGGCACTGCGTCCGCCTCCAGCCTTCGGATGGCCTGTTCCACATGCACCTGGCGGCTGAAGCGGCCGCGTGCTTCCAAGAATGTCTGGTAATGGGCGTCGCGGTCATTGTCGGTGGAGGGGGAGAAAAACCCTTGCCAGCGCTCGATCAGGGCATGGCCCGATGTCCGGCCGGCCTCCACCAAAAAGCGATCGCCCAGATCGGTGAGCTGTAGGTCGCTGCCCATCTCCAGGAAAGGGCCGGAACCGGTGGCGTTGCAGAAGCAGTTTGGGGCAGGGGAGTTACAGTTGATCCCGATCAGCACCGAGCCCTGGCGCCGCCGCAAGTAGAAGGGGTCGCGTTGCTGGCGGGAGAAAACCACATCCATGTAGAGCACGGCGGAGAGATCGCAGGGATGCACCCCGAAGTATACCGTGGGTGGGATGCTTGGTTGGGCCGGGCGAAAATCATAGCCCTCCGGGCTGGTTGTATAGGTGTACAACCGTTCCTGCTGGGGAAGAAAGAACTGTTTGAGCGAGTTCTGCGGCGGTTCGTTCAGCTCAATCTCCACTGCGTCCAGATCGTCGATCACCGTGAACAGCACATCGGAGTGGCGGTTACGCACCGGCGCCACCAAGCGGTACTCCTTGGCGAGCTTGCGCAGGAAGCCCTTCAGGTGATCCTTTTTCAGGAGGTGGCTGTCAGCCATGGAGGATGCGTGGGGCATGGGGCGTTTCCTTTGCGAAACTATTTAAATTGCCCTTCGACAGGCTCAGGGTGAACGGAAATTGTCTTATCGTATTGATATCCCGCTCATGCTGAGCCTGTCGAAGCACCTGCGTGAGGCAAATTCTGAGTTGTTACGAGTTCACCATTTTTTTCACCCGCACCGCGCAGACCTTGTACTCGGGGCAGCCCGAGCCGGTGTCAAAGGCGTCGTTGGTGAGCAGGTTGATTGGTGCTTCGTGGAAATGGAAGGTGGTGTAGACCATGCCGGTTGCCACCTGGTCGGTGATCTCGGCGGCCAGGGTAATCTCGCCCCGGCGGGAGGATAGCCGCACCGATTCGCCCTGGCGTAAGCCATGGGCCTTGGCATCTGCCGGGTTGATCTGGAGCACGGCGTGATCGCATTCCCTGGTCAGCCGTTCGCTTTTGCGGGTCATGGTGCCGGTATGGTAGTGGTGGTAGATTCGGCCGGTCATCAGCAGGAGCGGGTACTCCGGGTCGGGCAGCTCGCCGGGCGCGGTGTGGCCGGCCGGCATGAAGTGACCACGGCCCCTGGTAAAATAGTATTTGTGCAGAAAGGGGGTGCCCGGGTGGCTCCGGTCCCAGCAGGGCCATTGCAGGCCCCAGCTCTGATCCAATCGGTCGTGGTGCATGCCGCCGTAGATGGGGGAGAGCATGGCGATCTCCTCCATCACCTCGGCACTGGAGTTGTATTCCATTCCATAGCCCAACCGGCCGGACAGTTCCATGATGATCTCACTGTCGGCGCGGCATTCGCCCGGCGGCGTTACTGCCTGGCGGACCATCTGCACCCTGCGTTCCGAGTTGGTGAAGCTGCCGCTCTTCTCGGCAAAGCAGGCGGCCGGGAAGACCACCTGGGCAAGGCGCGCCGTCTCGGTGAGGAAGATATCGCTTACCACCAAAAAATCCAGGCCCCGCAGGGTTTCCTCCACCTTTTTCAAGGTAGGGTCGCTGAGCATGGGGTTTTCGCCCATGATGTACATACCCCGGATCGACCCTTGCGCACCGCCGTGGGTCATCTCCACCAGGGTTTTGCCGGGGGCTTCCGGCAGACTCACTCCCCAGGCCCGCTCGAACTTGTCCCGGTAATCCTGGTTGGCCACGGCCTGATAGCTGGGCAGCATGTTGGGCAGCGCCCCCATGTCGCAAGCGCCCTGCACGTTGTTTTGGCCCCGGAGCGGATCGACTCCGGTGTCTTCCTTTTCGATATGCCCGGCCAGCATGGCCAGATTGGCGATGGTCTGCACGTTTTCGGTGCCGCAGACATGCTGGGTCACGCCCAGGCAGTAGCAGATCACCGCCTTGCGGGCCCGGCCATAGAGCTGGGCCGCCTGGCTGATCAGGGCCAGGGGCACGCCGGTGAGGGCGGCGGTTGCTTCAAGATCAAGGCGGTTGAGCATGTCGCGCAGGGCCAGGAAGTTTTCGGTGCGCATCTCGATGAACAGGTCGTCGGCCAGCCCCTCGTCCAGCAGCACCCGCATCATCGCGTTGAGCAGGGGGATGTCGGTGCCGGGCCGCAGAGCCAGGTGGAGATGAGCGCACTCTGCCAACCGGGTGCGACGCGGGTCGATGACGATGAGCCTGGCCCCGCGATCCACCGCGTCCAGCATCCGGCGGGCCACCTGGGGATGGGCCTCGGTGGTGTTGGAGCCGCTAACCAGGATCACCTCGGCGTTTTCGATCTCGTTGATGGAGTTGGTCATGGCCCCGCTGCCAAAGGTGGTGGCAAGACCTGCCACCGTGGGAGCGTGTCAGAGTCGGGCGCAATGGTCCACGTTGTTGGTATTCAGCGCGGTGCGGGCGAACTTTTGCAGCAGGTAGTTTTCCTCGTTGGTGCATTTGGCCGAGGCCAGCACGCCGATGGCTTTGCCGCCATGTTGATCGCGGATGCTGCCGAGCTGCTGGGCGGTGAAGTCCAGGGCCTCCTCCCAGGTTGCCGGGACAAGGGCGTCGCCTTTGCGGATCAGCGGGGTGGTGAGACGGTCGGGATGGTTGACGGATTCGTGAATGTGCCAGCCCTTGACGCAGAGATTGTCCCGGGAGACCGGGTGGTGTCGGCTGGGCTGACTACCGCAGACTTTGGCATCCTCCACGTGCAGATACAGACCACAGCCGCAGCCGCAGTAAACACAGGTGGTCAGCACATCATGCATCACCGTTTCTCCTGTTTGGCTCAGGCCGGAACACGGATGCGTCCGGACAGCCTGCACCAATTGTATCAGAGAAACAGCGGGGGAGCCAAAGGGATAATCTTGCGGGGATTTTCGCAAGGGAGAGTCAGTTTGGCGGTCGACTTCTTAGTTTGACCAGAGGTGGTTAAGATCAGAAATCTACGCAGAGAATATATGCTTTCTTGTCCAGCCCTGAAAAGGTGAAGGACATTGTCCGGCAGATATTGCCGCTCGCCAGGGAAATGTATGGTTCGGTGCAGAACCGGCTCATCCCCGACTGGACCAGGGTCAGATAATAATCCTTGAGGGTATGTACGGCACCTTTTGCTGCGGGGTCAAAAAGATTGTTGCGGGGGGTGGGCGGAGAGAGAAAAATAGTCTCGGAGACCTGGGTGCCCCGGTTGTCGAGGATATAAAAACACTGAACTTCCCGGCAGTTGCTTATGGCATGATGCAAGACCCTGTCAAACCCGGTGGTTCCTTCGCTGATCAGCAGGTTGCTTACCTTGGTAAGGATCGCACTCATTTCCTCCTGCTGTTGGATGTTTTTATGGTAGTTCATCGCTAAGCGGGATTGCATCTCTTTGGCTACCTCCTGCATCGTGGTCAGGCAGCAGTCGTTTGCGTCCGTTTTTTCAGCAGGCTTTGGTTTTGAAAAAAAATACCCTTGCATAAGGTCGGCCCCGATTTCATGGCAGGTCATAATGTCATCAAATCGTTCTACCCCTTCCGCCAGAACCAGGGACCCGATTTTGCCGGCGAGGGAGATAATGGCCGCAACCACCGATTGCTTGAAGTAATCATAGGTGATCCCGTCCACCAGATTGCGGCTGATCTTGATGATGTCGGGACGCAGAGAGGCAACTCGCTCTAGGTTTGATTGATCTTCCCCGAAGTCGTCCAGTACGATCATGCAGCCAATCTCCCGGTAAAAGCGCACGAAATTGAGAAGGGCGCGCCGGGATTTCACTTTGGATTCCACTATTTCCAGGGCAATCTGAGAAGGGTGGATATGTAACCGCTGAAACAGGTCCTGAAGGTGGCGGGAGCCCACCACGCCCTCATCCAAGACGCCGGGATTGAAGTTGAGAAACAGCAGCAGCTGCCTCTGGGCCGTCAGCCTGGAAAATGTGGTGACTGCTGTTTTTCGGCAGAGACGGTCCAGCTCAAGGTTGCAGTTCAAGCGCTCTCCGGCACGGAAAAGATCGAGAGGTGCAATCACCGCACCCGTCTCCGGGTCAATGCCACGGCTTAGGGCCTCAATTCCTACCACCTGCTGTCTTATCAGGCTCACTATGGGCTGGAAATCCGTACGAATGCTCTCTGCGGCAAGGATATTTCTGAAAAGATCATCGCGTAGCTCCTCGGGCATTATTGTTCTCCATACGGTTTGCAAAGGGTTTGTCGTGAGAAATGCGGCAGACGCCATCGTCTGCTAGTCGGTTGCCGTCAGGGCGAAAGAGCGCGGGTTCAGTTGCTGAAATCCACCCCCACCACGCCGATAATATCTCCCTTCGCCGTTGTGATGGGGGCGGAGAGGGTGCGGCAGGGTTTGTCCGTAATGGCGGAGATGTAGAGGGGGGAGAGATAGATTTCGCCCTCCATGGCCTTTTGCCACCAAGGCCGCACCCGCGCATCCTTGATCCCGGCAGCGGGCTTGGAAAATATGAACGAGCCGTCGTCGCGGCAGCTGTAAACGGCCTGGACACTGTCATGGCCGCTCATGAACCGGCAGAGAGCCGGGATATGCTGCGGTCCGGGGGGTGACACGGCGGGCGAGTCGGCCAGGGTAACCAGTTCCCCGCTGATTCTGGAGAGTTGCGCCTCATTGCCGCTGCCTCCTCCTTCCGCCTGCTGGATGAGTTCGCCGATGAAGAGGCGCATGGCCTCGCTTTGATTGCTGATCTCTTCGGAGGCTTGCGCCGTGGCGGTGGCACTTGTTTCATTTTCCGCAGTGAGGCTTTCCATTTCCAGAGCCGCCTGGTTGACCTGCTCCAAGTCGGCGGCCTGCTCTTCGCAGGCCCTGGCAATTTCACTGATCTTTCTTTTGGCGGTGTCCATGCGGGTGCAGACCGCCGCGAAGATGTTGGCCACCTGCTTGGCGGTCTCTTCTCCTGCCTTGACCCGAACAGCATTGGTCTCAAGGATCTCTTCCGTTCTCCGGGAAGACTCGGTTGCCTCAAGGGCCAGATTGCGCACCTCGTTGGCCACTACGGCAAACCCCGCCCCGGCCTCTCCGGCCCTGGCGGATTCCACCGCGGCGTTGAGGGCAAGCAGGTTGGTCTTGAAGGCGATGGAATTTATCTCCCTGATTACCAGGCTTGCTTCGCTGCTTGCCAAGGAGATGTCATGCATGGACTGGCTCAGCAGGGCCATGACCGACCGGGCAAGCTCGATCTCCGCAGTGACTTCCTGGATCTGGCTGTCCGCCTGTTGGGCGTCTCCGGCATTGCTTGTGGTCCGGGCCGCGATTTCCTGAAGGGAGGAAACCATCTGGACCAGAGCGGTTGCTTTGCGGGAGACCACATCCGCGAGGGAATAGCTTGTGGTCCGGACGTGGTAGGTCGTGCCATCCATCTTGCCGGCAATGTCGTCCAGGGTGCTGGAGGTTTCGCGCAGAAATCCTTTCAGCGGAGTTCTGATGCCGACGAAGCCTGCCATGCCGACAAGCAGGGTTATCCCGATACCAAGCAGAAGATAGCCCTGCATTTTTAAAAGGCCCGCGGAATTTACGGCCGAGCCGGCGGCCAGAGACGGTAATGCATGGGCGTTATCCGGTAGGCAGAAGATCTCGGCGCCGATGACAGAGGAGAATTGCAAATAGTGGATCACCTGGATGAGGAGAACAATTCCGAAAAAAAACAGATAACTTGCGAAGGTCTTATGTGTGATGGTCATGTCGATTCCTGATATGATCTTTTTGGGGGTATCTCTCAACGAGAGCGCCGTTTCGGAACAATTCAAGTATTTGCTAAAGCAACATGCGTGCCAGTAATGCAAGGCATTGTTTTTGTGAATTTTGGTGGTTGCTTCCCCGGAAAATGTTTCAATAATGTTGTTTTGTGAAGGGGGAAGATTTTCGAAAATGTAATTTTTGAAAATCCTTGAGATATGCGATCTTGGTAGCTCGTCGGCAGGGGAGGGGGCACGCGTTCTGACTTGAACTGGATTTTATGTGAGCATTGAGCGACTTGATCTCCCGAGTAACTACGGGGATGTTCTGGGTTAGTCCTCTTCTTTCTTTTGGAGTAAAGATGCAAGCCTTGATTATAAGTGCGGACAATTTTGAAGATTCTGAACTGTTGGTTCCTTACTCCTGGCTGCTGGAGGCGGGCGTCGAAGTGACCGTGGCATCCTTGCGCAGCGGGGCCATCAAGGGCAAGCACGGCTCCGAAGTGGTCGTGGACAAGACGCTTGACGAGGTCAATCCCGACGACTATGCAATTCTGATCCTGCCTGGGGGTATGGCGCCGACGTTGCTGAGAAAAGAGCCCAAGGCTCTGGAGATCGCCCGGATCTTTATTGCCCGCGGCAAACCGGTTGCCGCCATCTGCCACGGTCCGCAAGTCTTGATCAGCGCTGGTCTTTTGCAGGGGCGACGCGCCACCTGCTACAGGTCGGTGGCGGATGAACTGAAAAAGGCAGGGGCGCTCTATGAGGACCGGGAGGTGGTTGTTGACGCCAATTTGGTCACCTCCCGGCAACCGGCCGACCTCCCCGCATTCATGCGCGAGATCATGAAACAGCTCGGACTTTAGCCTGCTGGTTCCCGCCGGAAAAAGAGGGAGTGGAAACGAAAAGCGTGGGGCGGGAAAAATGGGACGTGGTTGATCTATTGAATGAAGGCATCGCGGGCGCCGAGGGCGGAAGATATCTCGCCATCTGATTGCGCGTGGCTATTCTTTATCGGTTTTGTCGTCGTCGCATCGCCGCTTAAAAGGGAGATGCGGTGGGTGAACCCCTTCGCGCAGCATGAGGAAGCTGGTTTCCAGAAGTTCGACCCCGGTCAGCACCCCAACGGTAAGCACGGCCAGAACCACACCGGCATGCTCATAGCCCAGGCCGACGGCCGAGCCGATGGCGGCCAGAATCCAGATCACCGCCGCCGAGGTGACCCCCTGCAACAGTCCTTCCTTGGCCATGATCACGCCCGCGCCGAGGAAGCCGATACCGGTGACCACCTGGCCCACCACCCGGCTGGGGTCGGCGCCCGTGCCCTCGGTGATCAGGGCTCCCAAGGCGACAAAGACCTCGGTGCCGAGGCAGATCAGGATACTGGTGCGGATGCCCGCCGGTTTGCGGCGTAACTGGCGCTCCAGGCCGATGATGCCGCCGCAGATAATGGCCACGGCAATGCGCTGCCAGAAGATCGGGGTGTACGGGTCGAACACTGGCATGGTTAGAGGCTCCCTTGGGATTATTTCAGTGTGGTTTCCCCGCTGGGAAACGTAGTGTTATTCTTATGCCAATCTATTGCCGAAATCGCAAGGTGTCAATCAGGCACATGCTCTTGCAAGCCCCGAATGCTGAAGAGCGGGTCGTTAATCGCCTCGTTGCGGCAGACCGGGCATTTGCCGGGCGGGGTCATCCGCTCCCGCTTGGCAAAGACGAAGCCACAGCTGCGACACTCGGCCGGGGTTACCTCAAGCACCGCACCGGTGGCGTGCAAGCTGCGGCGGATATGCGCAAGATGGGAGTAGACCTCTTTTTCCGGGAGGTGGACAGCTACCGAAATATCCTTGGCCGAGACGGGCCCCTCGCCGAGAAGAGCCATAATGGCATGCCGGGTCGTCTCTTGGGCCGTGCGGGGAACCACCGGTTTTCGCGGTTTTTTCTTTATGGCACTTTTCATGAGTTTGAGTGTACGTCACGCAAACAACAACGTCCTCTTTTTTTTGAAAGTGGTATAATTGTTTTTCATAAAACCCCAACAAGAGGAGATCCAAAGATGAAACGTTTTCTCATTGCCGCAGCGATAGCCGCGGCCTCTGTTGCCCCCCCTGCACTCGCTGGCGACGTTGGTGTTTCGGTCAGTATCGGCCAGCCCGGTTTCTATGGCCACATTGACATCGGCGATTTTCCCCAGCCCCGGTTGATCTACCCTCGTGCGATCATCGTTGAGCGTGGGGTATCGATGGACCGTCCGCCCATTTATCTGCACGTCCCGCCTGGCCATGCCAAACATTGGGACAAGCACTGTCGCGAGTACAACGCCTGCGGCGAGCGGGTCTTCTTTGTCCATGACGACTGGTACGAACGCGAGTATGTTCCGCGTTATCAGGAAAGGCATCATGATCGCCAAGATGACCGCCAAGATTATCGTCGGGATGAGCGCCGTGACGAGGGCCGGGATGATGACCGTGGCAACGACAAAGGCAAAGGGCACAACAAAGGTCACGGCCAAGATCGTTAACCCCTTGGCGTAATCCCTTTTACCTGTTGATATCTTTACTTCTCTCTTGATGCGGCCTTGAGCGGGGAATTCACCAAGCCGCCATTATGGATTGCCACGTGAGTTCGCCCGCTGCAAGCGCCCAGCCGCCCACTGAAAAAACTGCCTTTATCATCCTGATCATCATCAGTGTCTGTCATCTGCTCAACGATATGATGCAGACCCTGTTGTCCGCGATCTATCCGCTGCTCCAGAGCAACTATGGCTTGAGTTTTGCCCAGATCGGCATGATCACCCTCACCTTTCAGGGCACGGCCTCGATCCTCCAGCCCATGGTCGGTTTTTTCATCGACCGCAACCCCAGGCCCTATTCCCTGGCCGTGGGCATGGGCTTAACCCTGGCCGGGCTGGTGCTTTTTTCCCAGGCAGGGAGTTATCCGGTGCTCTTGCTGGCCGCTGCGTTGGTGGGGACCGGCTCGTCGGTGTTCCATCCCGAATCCTCACGGGTGGCGCGGATGGCTTCCGGGGGCAGGCACGGCTTGGCCCAGTCGCTGTTTCAGGTGGGGGGCAATGCCGGTTCGGCCATCGGCCCCTTGCTCGCCGCGCTCATCGTTTTGCGTCACGGGCAAACAAGCCTGGCCTGGTTTTCCCTTGCAGCCCTGCTGGGCATCTATCTCCTGATCCGGGTCGGGCACTGGTACAAGGGGCACGGGCTGATGCGGCTCATGTCCCGCGCCGGTACCGCCATGCCCCAGATGGAGCTGCCCCGCGGCAGGGTGGCGCTTACCCTGGCGGTGCTGCTGGCCCTGATGTTTTCCAAGTTTTTCTACATGGCCAGTATCTCCAGCTACTACATCTTTTATCTGATGGACAGGTTCCAGCTCTCGGTGCAGAGCGCTCAGCTGTACCTCTTTGCCTTCTTCGGCGCGGTGGCAACCGGCACCCTGGTCGGCGGCCCGATTGGCGACCGCTTTGGCCGCAAGGTGGTGATCTGGGTGTCGATCCTGGGGGTGCTGCCCTTTACCCTGGCCCTGCCATATGCCAATCTGTTCTGGACCGGAGTGCTCAGCGTGTTCATCGGGGTGATCCTCGCCTCCGCCTTCCCGGTCATTGTGGTCTATGCCCAGGAGCTGCTCCCGGCCAGGGTCGGCATGGTGGCCGGGATGTCGTTTGGTTTTGCCTTTGGTATGGGAGGGATCGGGGCTGCGGTGCTCGGGCATCTTGCCGATGCAACCAGCCTTGGCTACGTGTATCACCTGTGCTCGTATCTGCCCGCTATCGGGTTGCTGGCCATTTTCTTGCCGCCGTTGGAAACGGAAACCAGGCAGCGGAGGCGATTGGCTAGTGGTGAGGCGCAGTGATTAGTGCGGGGAAGGGAACGAGAAGAACAATAATGGCTAGCGGATTGTTTCCTGGGCAGTACTGGGAATCGCTGGTTAGTCGCGAAAGATGAAGAGTCCGACACACAGTGCGCAGCCGATGGCATAAAGCAACCACGTTTGCGAAACGAAATATGGGTACACCATCAGCGTCGTGCCAATGGCCATTGGCTTCCAGAGCATATCTTTCTTTCCGTATCGAAAAGCTACAAAGCCGATCGTAAGCTTCCCTGTCAAGTAGACAGTTGAGAAATAGAGTTTCCAGCGTTTTTTGACAGATATTCAGCAGGGGTCATATCCCCAAGGGAATCGTGTGGCCGCTGCTCGTTGTATGCAAGTTTCCACCAATAAGTAGTTT
>JAPLJG010000014.1:3495-39552 GCA_026388735.1 Deltaproteobacteria bacterium | reverse complement strand
TCTTGCCAAAACCGAGATCGGCTTGCGCCCCATCCGGCTACTGGGGATAACACTTTCTAACCTGATCCCTGCGGGGGCTGTCGGCCAGATGACCCTGTTTGGCGATGGCCCGAACCGGGAAAAAGATTGCCGCCTCTACAAGGCGATCGACACCATCAGCGACCGGTATGGCAACGGAAGCATTGTCCCGGCAACGCTGGTGGAAAAAAAGGAGGACGGGAAAAAACCGTAAAGGTAGACTGTCGATAATTAGTGATGGTTTTATGTTTTATCCGCAACCCAGCCACAAAAAAGATAGGCATGGAAAAACTTACAAATATTTTTAAACCCAACTTCCTGCAACAAATTGTTCATCCTGTTTTCGGTGATAAACTGTATGTCCCTGACGATATGCTCAAAGTCTTTTTGAACCTCTTCGGCATCTTCCTCCATACGAAGCTGCCTCGCCTTCCAAGTTGACAAAAATACCTCAAATTCCTTGGATGTTTTATCTCCGACCAAATCAATAATGATGAACTTCCCCCCTGGTTTCATCCGGGAGGATATTTCCTGCAAGTATTCCCTTTTCCCCCCATCGTCAGGGATGAACTGCATAACAAGAATTGAGGTCGCAGCATCAAAATGCACATTGCTTTGCAAATCTTTAACCCAGCCCAAATGCAGTTTGACTCTGTCGTATAAATTTAATTCTTCAACATGAATTCTGGCAACGGAAAGCATCTTTTCCGTAGGATCTACACCGGTAATGTGCCAAGAGGGGTTTGCTTGAGCACAAGCAATAGCTTCTTGGCCAGTCCCGGCCCCGGCTACGAGTATGTTTGCCTGTGAAGGAAAATGGCGGTGGAGGAGGTTCAGGGAAAGATCATGCATCGCCTCATAACCAGGAACAATTCTCCGAATTTTTGAGTCATAGACGTTTGCACGTTTTGAGTCGAAATGTTTTACGGCATCAAAATCCCGATTGTTCTCTTCCATGCCAAATACCTCAACGATGGTCTTGCGGACACAGGGGAATCAGAGGCCATACGCCCCTTAATACTTCAAGCCAACCCGGTCGCGCACCATATCCAGAGTGACAACCGCCTTTTCCCTGGCCTTGATTGCGCCCCGATGGAGAATATCCCGCACCTGGCCCGGATCGGCCAGCAACTGCTCCCGCTTCTCCCGTGCCTCCCGAAAATACTCCCAGAGCAGATCGAGCAGTTCCAGCTTGATCTTGCCGTACATGGCCCCGCCGTTGACATAAAGGCCATGCACCTCGGCCAGCCGATCCGCCGGGGCGAAGAGTTTGTAGAGGCTGAAGAGGTTGCATTTCTCCGGGTCCTTGGGCTCTTCCACCGGGGTGGCGTCGGTGACAATGGCCATGACCTTTTTCTTCAACTCCTTTTCGGTGGCGAAGATGGGGATGGTGTTGCCGTAGGACTTGGACATCTTTTGCCCGTCCAGGCCGGGGATGGTGGCCAGGTTGTCGTCGATGACCGGCTCGGGCACGACAAAGGTCTCACCAAAGGTGTTGTTGAATTTGATGGCGATATCGCGGGCCACCTCCAGATGCTGTTTCTGGTCCTTGCCCACCGGCACCCGCTCGGCCTGGTAAAGCAGGATGTCGGCGGCCATGAGCACCGGATAAGAAAACAGGCCATGGCTTGAAGCAACGCCCTTGGCAACCTTGTCCTTGTAGGAATGGCAACGCTCCAGCAACCCCATGGGGGTGAGGACGGAAAGAATCCAGGTCAGCTCGGTGACCTCGGGCACATCGGACTGCACCCAGAAGGTACAACGTTCCGGGTCAAGCCCCAGGGCAAGAAAATCGGTGGCTGCCTCAAGAGTACCGCGCGACAAGCGCTCCCGATCCTGCACCGAGGTAAGGGCATGGAGATCCACGATAAAGGCGTACAGCTCACTGGAATCCATGTTGGCGATCATGGAGTGCATCATGCCGAAGTAATTGCCGATATGAAGCTGGCCAGAGGGCTGAATCCCGGATAAAATTCTCATTAAAGTTCTCTCTTGGTAACGGGCAGGCGGAAGAGGAGGCCCAACCGGGCGTACGCCGCCGGATTATCACTGCGCATCATACTTCTACTCTGAGGCAGTGGATGTTAAAAAAAAAAGACCGGGGCAGCAATCTTTTTCTGCCCCGCAATCCGGCACTTCACTTTTTTGCGATTGACAGCCTCCTCGACCGACGGTACACCTTTGCATGCATTCCCAGCAGATTGAGGCAATGGAGACCCCATGAAAAAACATACCTATATCCCGACCATGCTCGCCCTTATTTTCCTTGTCAGCAATTGCACCCTGCCCGCCGTGCACGACCCAGCTCCTCGCACGGACAAAGAAACGAAGGCAGTCCCAAGCTCCCCGCCAGAAAAACCAACTGCGGCGGTTCGTCCTGAAACAAAAGGGAAACGTGTTTCCCTGATCCCCAAAGACAATGCAGCGCAAACAGCCACAGGAACACCGCCGGACAAGGCCACCGTCCCGACTCAGGACGCGCAACCGTCACCTCAGTCGCAACCGACTCAACCACCTGCGCCACAACCCCAGATCTTTACGGATTACAACACGGGCTTGGTCTTCTCCTACCAACGGCCCTGGCGTGTGGTCTCAACCCAGGGAGAAGGTTCTATCCTCGGCAGAGACGGACAATCCCAACTGATCACCCGTTTTGTCACCCTGACTACGGACAAAGACAAGAGTACACAACGGGGATATTTCTATGTAGCCGGGGACAGTATCGCCGGAGCAATCGGCAAAACCGTACAATCCATGCTTGGCACCGGAGACAAACAGGCCGCCAGGGAGAAAACGCCCCTCGATGTGCTACTGACCCAAAAACATTTCCCCAACCTCATCATCGAAAAACGCTACCGGGGAAACGACGGCGGGGTGATCGTCCAAAAATGCCGCCACAAGCAACTCTCGGGCTCATTCCAGGTGTATCATGTATTCATCGAGGATAAGGTTGCCTCATTCAGCCTGACCGAGGTTAAAAACCGCCAACTCAAGCTTGAGATGCAGCAAATCGTGCTCTCCACCAGGAAACCGTAAAAACTTGCGGTCCATGGAAATGAAAACGGAAGAAAGATGACCAAGCCACGATTCCCCAAACCGTTCAAACACGACCATCCGCCGGTACAAAACGTCAACCAAATCATTGCAACCCAACTGACCTTCGGACAGAAAGCCTCCGACTGGGTTGCAACAAATCTGGGAAGCTGGTGGTTCATTAGCATCCAGACAATAATCCTGGCAATCTGGGTTATTGTCAATGTCACCGCCTGGCTACGCCACTGGGACCCCTACCCCTTCATTTTCATGAATCTGGTACTCTCCTTGCAAGCCGCCTATGCCGCGCCCATCATCATGATGAGCCAGAACCGACAGGCCAACCGAGACCGGCTGGAGGCTCGCAACGATTACCTGATTAATAAAAAGGCCGAACAGGAGGTCCACGCCATTCTCGAGCACCTGGCAGCACAGGATGCAGCCCTGCTCGAAATACACCAATTGCTTGCTGAGATGCAGGCGAAATCGGGCCTCTCCGGGTCGACCGCCACGCACCAGGAGATTGACTGAACCGAGGCATCAACTAACAAAAAAAATCCTCTTCCCGCAAAGGAAAGAGGATTTTTTTTGTAGCACAACCGCAACGCTATGAATTCAGATACTGCCTGATCCCATCGGCAATGATCTGGAAAATCTCGGTGAACCGCTCTTCGTTGCGCTCAAGCAAGGTGATCCGGAAGCCCTGCAACTCGGTGGCGAAGGAAGAAAGCGGCACCACGCAGACGCCGGTGGCACCCAGCAGGTAATAGACAAAACGCTTGTCATAGGCAACATTCGTCCCGCCCACCAGACTTTCCACCTGAGCGCGAACCTCCTTGTTACCGATAGACAGGGTCTGTCGGCTGTTCAGTCTTCCCTCCTTGAAAACCACGCTCATGTAGAACGCACCGTTGGTCCGGTTCACCAGCACGCCGTCAATGTCCTTCAGGGCATCGTAGGCGATGTTGGAAAACTTCTCGTAGCGACTGATCCTCTCCTGCAAATAGGGGAGATACTGCGGGTGGCTGAGGATGGCCGGAATCGCCCGTTGCGGCAGGGTGGTAGAGCAGACCTCCACCATCTTGGCGTTCAAAATCGAGGTCACATACTTGGCGAACATGGGATCGCGATCGCCATTGTAGACCTCGATCCAGCCGCAGCGGGAGCCGGGCCAGGGCATTTCCTTGGAAATGCCCCGCATGCAGATCGCGGGCACATCTCCGATCACCTCGGCCAGGGGCAGGGTTTTCTGGCCGTTGTAGATGATGGCCTGGTACACCTCGTCGCAGATCACGAACAGGTCGTACTTCCGAGCCAGCGCCACCATGCCCCGCAGGATTTCCTCGGGGTAGACCGCGCCGGTGGGGTTGTCCGGGTTGATGATCAGGATGCCGGCCACGGCCGGGTTGTACTTGATCCGTTTTTCCAGATCATCGAGATCGGGATACCAGTAATTATTGGGATTCAACCAGTAGGTTACCGGCCGGTCTCCGGCATGGGCTGCTTCCGCCGAAGAATGGGTGGTGTAACTGGGCGAAGGAACCACCACTCGGGCGGTCGGGCGCAGGAAGCCGAAAACCTTGCTGATCGCGTCGCCCAAGCCGTTAAAAAAGATGATGTCATCGGGACCGATCTGCGCCCCGCCGCGCTTGTTGGTCTTGGCGGCAAGAAACTCCCTGGTCGCCAGCATCCCCCGGGTCGGACAATAGCCGTAGGTGGCGTCCTCCATGACCAGATCGGAGACAACCTGTTTCATCCACTGGGGAATCTTTTCCCCCTTGGCAACGGGGTCACCGATATTCTCCCAGTAGACCTTAGTCCCCAGTTTCTGCAACTTCTCGCCGACAATGACGATGTTGCGGATTTCGTAGGTCAGTTCCCCGGCGCCGCTATGCAGGATATCAGTACGCATGCACGCAATCTCCCTTAAAAAAATCGTGATTCTGTCTTCGGTGCGGCTGGCGGGATATGCAATCAAATCAGGAGAGTACAATCGACGGTGTGGCAACACACCTCGCCCAGGCGCACGGATAAAGGGTATTTATTAACACCAGCCCTTGCCAGAAGTCAATAAGTCCTTTATCAGCGCCGCAACATTGCCGATAGAGAAGGTAACAGGGGGAAGATCAGCCCGTACAGGCAGGAGGTATCGAAATGGCAATCATTCGGTTTTCGATTCTCGGCAATGTGGTCCATTTCGGCGCCAGGAAACGGCAAAAAATCACGAGCAGCGGGTGCAACGAACCGTACAAGGATCGCTACTGGTGCCCGCGAAAGAAATGGTTCAACAAGGAACCCTGCCCCTTTCTCTGTCTGCGGGAATGTGAAAACTATCAGGCCATGTGCGGCAGCGTTTGAGCACTTCGGCACTAATGGTCAGAAATAATTCCTAGGACCGTTCGGCAAGGGGAACAAAAGGTCGCCGCTTGGGGCCGACGTAGATCTGTCTGGGACGGCTGATCCGCCAATCGGGATCGTCCCACATCTCCTTCCAGTGGGCGATCCAGCCGGGCAGGCGACCAAGGGCGAACATCACCGTGAACATATTGGTGGGGATGCCGATGGCCCGGTAGATGATGCCGCTGTAGAAATCCACATTGGGATAGAGATTCCGCTCCACAAAATACTCGTCCCGCAAGGCTACCTCTTCAAGCTCCTTGGCGATATCCAGCAGGGGATCGGAGATATTCAAGGCCGTCAGCACATCATCGCAGGCCTTCTTGATGATGCGCGAGCGCGGATCGTGGGTCTTGTAAACCCGATGCCCGAAGCCGACCAGACGGAAGGGATCGGCCGGGTCCTTGGCCTTGGCGACATATTTTTTATAGTCCCCACCCTCCGCATGGATCTGGGTGAGCATCTCCATCACCGCCTGATTGGCCCCGCCGTGGAGCGGCCCCCACAGGGCGTTGATTCCAGCGGAGATCGAGGCGTAGAGGTTGACCCGGGCGCTGCCAGCGACCCGCACCGTGGCGGTGGAACAGTTCTGCTCATGATCACCGTGGAGGATCAGCAACTTGTTCAGGGCCCGGACCACGGTATCGTTGATCTCGTATGGCTTGACCGGCGAATCGAACATCATGTTCAGGAAATTGGCGCAGTAGCTCAGATCATGCCGGGGATAGACCAGGGGCTGGCCCATGGATTTCTTGTAGGAAAAAGCGGCAATGGTCCGCACCTTGGAAAGCAACCGGGCCGCCATCTTATCGACATTCTCCAGGGGATTGTCCAGCATGTCCGGGTAAAAGCTACACAGGGAGTTGACCATGGAGGAAAGGATGGCCATGGGTGGGCTGTTGGGCGGATAGCCATCGAAAAACCGAATCATGTCCTCGTGGACCATGGCGTACTTGCCGAGCAGATGACTGAACTTGCTCAGCTCCGCCTGGGTGGGCAGGCTCCCGTGGTCCAGAAGATAGGCGACCTCGACAAAGGTGCAATGCTCGGCAAGGTCCTCGATGGCATAGCCGCGATAGCTGAGAATCCCCTGCTCTCCGTCGAGAAAGGTGATGCTGCTGCAACAGGAGCCGGTATTCATGAATCCGCTGTCCAGGGTGATATAGCCGGACTGGGCGCGCAAGGCCCGGATGTCGATGGCCTTTTCCCCCTCACTGCCGACAATGATCGGCAGCTGGTAGACCTTACCGTCAAGCTTCAACTCTGCTGTTTCGTGACCAACAATCACATTTCCCATAAGTACCCTTCGCTGCTGTGCCGCGCCTATAACGGCGGTTCGCCTGTATTTTCACAAAAACCGTAATGAAAGATAGTACCAAATCGTTTAATATACTTGGATACCTTTTTTTTTCAAGTAAGAACCTGGGATCCGCCGCCCGCAAGGAGAGCCGTGGCAATGCACAAAAAAACCAATTTGTACCAGCAGCGGCTCAAGAAATTCATCGAAGAGGTCGCCCTATACCCGGTCTCCTGTGAACGGCTGGCCAAGGGTCGCGACGACCTTGCCTGGCTGGACGCGGTGCTGGCCGGAGGGGCGAAAATCGTCCAGCTGCGGGACAAGGAGTCCGATGGCCTGCGCCTCTGTGAAAAAGCAAAAATCTTCCGCCAGAAAACCCTGGAGGCCGGGGCCCTGTTCATCGTCAATGACCGGGTGGATATTGCCCTTATCAGCGGCGCCGACGGGGTCCACCTGGGCAACAGCGACCTCCCTGTAGCAGAGGTCCGCGCCCTGGCCCCAGAACTCATCATCGGCGTGTCCTGCAACACGGAAGAACAGGCCGCCACCGCCGAAAGGCGCGGGGCCTCCTATTTCAACATCGGGCCAATCTACGCCACCCAGACCAAGGCCGGCCTCTCTAGCTTCCTCGGGCCTGGGGCCATACCAAAATTCAGCGCCCTAAGCCCCCTGCCCTTCACGGTCATGGGCGGCATCAAAAAAGAACATATCCCGGAGCTGACCGCCATGGGAGCCAAACGATTGGCCGTGGTCACGGCCTTGACCGAGGCCGACGATATCGCCGCAGAAACCAGCGCCTGGCTGGCCGCAATCCAGCACCAAACCACGCTTGCCTGAGGCAAGGATTTAAAACAGAGGAAGAACCGTGCCCACTCTTGACCAACGACTCGCCGACATCAAGCTGCTCATGCAATATGCCGTGCCCCCGGCTGATCTGACCACCGCTACGGCCCTGGTGGAAAAACACGGCACGGACCACGTGGGCCTGAACATCTTCCACGCCTTTTACAGCTATCTGCCCGAAGGGTTGGAAGACGCCATCACCGTGCTCCGTCTGCTGGACCGCAGGCAAGGAACCTTCCTGATCTGCGCCACCACAGCCCAAGCCGACTATCTCTACCTGGCCTCCACCGAACAGGCGGAATTCCTGGGTCCCCTTGCGGAGGGCATCTGGGAGGATGAGGTGCTGGCCTTTTTCAATCTCGAAAATCGGGAGGCCTTTCTCAAAAAGTATGCGGATCTGAGCAAATTCCCGGTCTATGTACCGGCCCATCTCCACCACGACCTCTGTCCATTCTGCCATGTGGCGGACGGCGAGTTCCACACCCTGGGCTGTCCGGTGGAAATCTGCCCGTGGTGCGGAGGGCAGCTGACCTCTTGCTCTTGCCGCTTCACCCTGCTGGGCAAATCGGACCTAAAAAGCGAAACCCAGCTTGAAGAGCTGCTGGTGCTGCTCAACAAAAAGGGCCGACTCCCCTTCTCTGCCGAGGAACACCGACCCGCCTACCCCATTACTCCCCTCGACTTGGAATAATCGGTTCCTTGTAACTGTCCAGCGCAGCACGAAAAAGAGGCTATACCCCAAACTGTAACTGTTCAGCAGTGCCGCAGATGCGCGGAAGAGGCCGGCGAAACGTGCTATTGCACATGAGCCGACCGATGACAGCTAAGCGAGCATAGCGAGACTGCGAAGCAGATGCGGTGCTGCTGGGCAGTTACAGTTATTTGAGGGTTTTCAGGTAGCGATAAAACGGCGAGTCCGGGGAAATCACCAGCCGGGTGTTTTGTCCCATGGTGAGCCGGTAGGCATCCATGCTCTTGGAAAAGGCGTAGAATTCGGGGTCCTGATTGTAGGCCTCCGCATAAATCTTGGAGGCCTCGCCGTCTGCTTTGCCTTTGATCTTCTGGGTCTCGCGGACAGCCAGGGAGCTCACCTCTCGCAATTCCCGCTCAAGCTTACCGAGAATCTCCGATTTCAACCCCTCGCCGGTGGAGCGCTTTTCCGCCGCGATCCGTTTCCGCTCGGAAATCATCCGCTCGTACACGCGCTGCTGGACCGTGTCGATATAGTTGACCCGCTTGAACATCACATCCACCAGTTCAATACCGTACTTGGGCGTAACCTTGGAGGCGTTGGCGTGGATCAGGGCCGTAATCTTATCCCGACCATAGTGGATCTGATCTTCTTTGCCCGCAGGTCCAAACCCCATGCCCTCCGGATCCCAATCCGAACTGCGGATGATCTCAACCAGGTCATTCTTGTTGACCAAATCCCGGACCGTGCCATCGATGATATCATCGAGGATGGTCTGGGCCCGTTGCTCGTTGTTGACCGCCTGCAAGAAAACCAGGGCATCGGAGATGCGCCAACGGGCAGTGACATCCAGATAGACAAAGGTCTTATCATTGGTTGGAACCTGATTGGGATCCCCGTCCCAGATGAGAATTCTCTTGTCGAAAAAAGTCACATCCTGGATAAAGGGAACCTTAAATTGCAAACCAGCCTCGGTGATGGGCTTGCCCACCGGACGGCCGAACTGGGTGATCACCACCTGCTGCCCCTCGGGCAGAATAAAAAACGCATTGAACAGCGCCACTCCCGCCGCAACCACCACCGCTATCCCAACACCACGCAGTATCTTATTCACTGGCTTCCCCTATCTTTTATCTTGGCCTGTGCTGCTTCGGCCCGGACTGATTTCTGAACGAAAATACCCGCTTTTTACTAGGGCGCCTTCGGAGTCCCCTTGGACTCGCCCCTCACATCAAGAAACGGAAGGAGCCCCCCCTTGTTTCCGTCAACCACATAGATCTCGGAAACTTTTGGAAGAACCTCCTGCATGGTTTCCAAATACATCCGCCTGCGGGTGACATCCGGCCCCCCCTTGTATTCCTTAAGGATGGCCAGAAAACGGGAGGCCTCGCCCTGGGCCAGATTCACCCGCTCCACCGCGTAGCCTTGCGCCTCTTCCAGCATCTTTTTCGCATCGCCCCGTGCCTTGGGCACCTCCCGGTTATATGCTTCCTCAGCCTCGTTCACCAGCCGCTTCATATCCTGATCCGCCTCGTTGACCTCATTAAAAGCAGGCTTCACCTTTTCCGGAGGATTCACGTCCTGCAGCTGGACGGTGACGATCTTAACCCCGGCCTGGTAGCGATCCAGAGAGGCCTGAACCTCCCGCTGGGTGCCTGCTGCCAACATTTCCCGGTTGCTGAGCACATAGTCAAAAGTCATGTTGCCGACAATGCGACGCAAGGCAACCTCGGAACTATCACGAACTGCCTGCTTGACATCCTTGACCTTGAAGGCAAAAAGGATAGGATCCTGCACCTTGTACTGAATGATCCATTCCAGATCGATGACATTGCGGTCGCTAGTGAGCATGAGCGACTCGGCGTCAAAGCCGGTTTTCTGATACTCGGTGCGCTGCCCCGGGACTTTTGTCCTAAAGCCGAACTCTTCCTTGCGGACGTTTTCCACATCGACCTTGATGACCTCGTCCATGAGCGGCAGCTTGAAATTCAGGCCAGGAGAGGTGGTTTTGACGTATCTGCCAAAACGCAGCACCACACCCTTTTCCCCTGGAGCGATGGTATAAAAGGCGGAATAGACGATATTGAGCAAGAAAAGAATGCCGATGATCAGACCGAACCTGCCGAGGCCACCCAAGAGCCCCGGACCGGAGCTCCCCGGAGTTGGACTGTCACCAGTGCCAGCTCCACCCTTCTTCCCCCCGCCAATTCCGCCGTCAAAAAACTCCTTGAGCTTGTTGAGCAAGAGAGCAATAAGCTCTTCCGGGGTTTGCGGCCCTTTCTTCTTGCCCCAAGGGGATTGCTGATCCTGATCATCCCAAGCCATGGGCTCGACTCCTTTTTTGAAAAAATTCGTACCAATTTTCCGTGCAGCATGGGCAACATCCGCCCCATGCCACACCTGAACGTATCACCTTACCCCATGCCTGAGCTTGGCGCTTCACTTTACCAGCCTTCTCACGGTTACAGGGCGTACAGCCAACACCCAAGCACTATCGCCATACTGCCGACAAAGAGCAGCCATTGCCCAACCGGAGCGAGAACCCGTTTCCCGGCAAGGCCAAGGGCGGCAAGAATCATCCCGACCAGCAGGCCAATGCCGACCCCCCAGAAATGCGCGCCCAAATCGGTCCTCTCGCCGGATGAACCCATAAGCGCCAGCAGGCTTGCCGCGCTGCCCAAGGCAAGCACCACCTCCTGCCAACCGCCGATCCGGCGCAAACGCATACCGCTCAAGATACCGACCATGCCGAAAACCGCAGTGGAAAACCCAATGGAATGATAGAGATCGTCATGAAAGAACACGTTGATGGCATTGGCAAGAACACCGGTGAGCAGCACCGAAAACCAGGCAATGCCGCTGCCAAGATGCCGACAGAGGGAATAGACCAGCAAACCGCCGAAAAAAACATTGCCCAGAAGGTGGGCGCTGTCGGCATGCAGGGTCAGGGCGGTGACCAACCGGTACCACTGCCCGTCGCCTATCACGCTTACCCGGTCGAGCGCCCCGCTGGCAAACCAGTGACTGTGACCCTCCCAGCCCCCGGTAATGGCATAAAAAACAACCAGAGCGCCAATAACCGGCAGCACGGGCGGGGAGTTCTCGACAATCGTCTCCCGGCCGGATCGCGCCGCCCGTTCCGGCGGCCAGTTATGGTTTTCTTCGCTGAAAAGGCGGAGCTCTTCCGTGGCGCGGAAAGCATTTTCCTCTGAAACCAGAAGCTGCCAACCCGCTTCGCCATGGTGCAAATGATGATCGATATCCGCAGCGTGCAAGACCAAGGACCAAAGATGGGCCAGGTCGGCCTCCGGGGTCACCCCGACAGACACCTCCCCGAACTCAGCGTCCATCGGCTATTCCCCGCCGAATTTCAACGCCTCACCCTGGGCTCCCTTCTTGGAGAGCATGACAATATCAACCCGCCGATTGAGCTTGCGGCCTTCTTCGGTGGCATTATTCGCGATGGGCCGATATTCGCCATACCCGGTCACGGACAGCTTGGCGCCCTTAAAGCCGTGCCTCTCGATGAGATAGTGAACAATGCTGTTGGCGCGGGCCGTGGAGAGTTCCCAGTTCGAGGGAAAGGCCACGGATTTGATTGCCACATTATCGGTGTGCCCCTCGATGCGCAGGGTATTGTCATAGCGGGAAATGGAGCTGGCGATCTTGTCCAGCAGAGGCAACGCTGCCGGCTGCACCTGGGCAGTGCCGGAGGGGAAGAACCCCGCCTCTTTCAGGCTGATCACCAGGCCGCGCTCGTTGATGGTCAACTGCACCTCATTCTTTGCGCCGTATCCTTGAAGATTATCCTGGACCTCTTTCTTGATCTCGCTGAATTCCTGGGCCTCGGCAGCGGCAGCGGCCTCATCCTGGGCCTGAGACTGTGACGGCACCGGCTGCTCCACCGCTTCGGGGATCAAGCCAAAGTCCTTGTTGCCGATAACCTTGAGCGCCGGAGTTAAGGTTTGAGGCCCTGAGAAAGAGGATTGGATGGAGGCCTGCACCTCTTCCATTTTTTTCTGGTCCACGATGGACATGGCGTAAAGCATTACAAAGACGGCAAAAAGCAGGGTGATGAAATCCGCATAAGAAACAAGCCACCGCTCCAGGTTCGGTTCCTTCTCATGGGCTTTTTTTCTTTTTGGTCTGCTCATCAACCACCTCCACCTCGACTGTAGATCAGGACCCCGCTGGTCAGGGTGAAGCCCCGCAGACGTTTTTCGATCATCCGGGGGTTCTCGCCTTTTTGGATGGCAAGAAGACCCTCGATCACTATTTCCCGTTGGAGAATCTGTTCTTTCAATCGTTTCTTGAGTTTGGTGCTGATGGGGATACAGACAATGTTGGCGGTCATCAGGCCATAGATCGTGGCCACAAAGGCCACGGCGATTCCCGCGCCAAGCTTGGAGGTGTCAGAGAGATTGTTCATTACATGGATCAAGCCCAAAACCGCGCCGATGATACCGATGGTCGGGGCAAAGCCGCCAGCAGCCTCAAACACCTCGGCACTGACCTTATGGCGCTCTTCGAAATTGGTGAGTTCGATCTGCAGAACCGCCATGACCTCCTCGGGGTCCATGCCGTCCACCACCATTTCCAACCCCTGGCCCAGAAAACGGTCCTTGACCCGCTGCGCGTCCTGCTCCAGGGTGATCAGACCGTTCTTCCTGGCGGTGCTGGCAAAACCGACCAGCTTGCCGATCAGATCCTCCGGGTCTTCCTCCTGGGGAAAAAAAGCCGTGGCCGCGCTGCTGAAGGCGCGCAGAAGATCTTGGATGGGAAAGGAGACAAAGGTTGCGCCAAACGTTCCCCCCAAAACAATCAGGGCTGCGGTGGGCTGAATTAGGGCGTCGATGTGGCCGCCTTCAAGAAGCTGGCCGCCAATCACGGCCCCGAAGCCCATAAACAGGCCGATAAGGGTAGCTATATCCATATGCTCTGCGACTCCGTTGAGTTATCCAAGGGGGAAATGTCCCAGTATAGCACGGCTCCCCCCTCCCAGGTCAACAAAAAGAGAGGCAGACGCCGCAGAGAGCAAAACACCAGACGCTATTGGCATCCAAGCGCGCCAAACCGTTGCGCACGGCAAAAAAAAAGGCCATGCCGAAGCATGACCAGATTTTTCACCGCGAAAACATTTTCAAGATGGTGCCGAAGAGAAGACTCGAACTTCCACGAGGAAACCCCCACTAGGCCCTGAACCTAGCGCGTCTACCAATTCCGCCACTTCGGCACATCAGTGAGAGGCGATAATAATTTTTTCGTGTGGTGTTTGTCAAGACAAATTACCCACGGCCCCAAAAAATCCATCTCGGCGGCAGCTTGACCTTTTCAAGGTTGTCGCCTATTGTGTGGGCACGTAACTATCCAGCTTGGCGCCAGAACGTGAGAGAAACCACGGTAGCGTAACTATTCAGCAGTGCCGCAGATGCGCGGCAGAGGCCTGGGAGCTATACATTGGTATGCAAGCAGGCCGATAACAAACCAGATGCGGTGCTGCTGGATAGTTACGGGGCACACACAACCAGGACGCCTATTACCATGGACATATACACGAATATCAACGACATCCCAGGTCCTTTTCCCAAGGCCGCAGTCACCATCGGCAATTTTGACGGCGTCCACCTGGGCCATCAGATTCTCTTCTCCGAGGTGGTGAGCCGCGCCTATCGGAACAAAGGCGCCAGTGTGGCCGTCACCTTTGAACCGCATCCGCTCAAGGTGGTCCGGCCCGACATCGGTCTTAAGCTCATTTCCACCCTAGAACAGAAAAAAGAACTCATCGCCCTGGCCAATATCGACGCGCTGATCATCCTGCCCTTTACCAAGGAATTTGCCAACACCCCGGCCGAGACCTTTGTGGATGAGGTCTTGCGCAAGACCATCGGCGTTCAGGAGCTGGTGGTTGGGTACGACTATGCCTTTGGCAAGAGCCGCCAGGGCGACATCCCCTTTCTCCAGGCGCAAGGCGAGGCCAAAGGCTTCTCGGTCTCGGTGGTGGAACCCTATTATGTAGGGGATATGCTGGCCAGCAGCACCAAAATCCGAGAGCTTGTGGGCCTTGGCAAGATGAGCGATGTCAAGAAACTGCTGGGGCGCTACTACCAGATTCGAGGCGAGGTCAAAATGGGCCAGCAGCGCGGCGGCCCGCTGCTGGGCTTCCCCACCGCCAACCTGACCATTGCCGAGGAGGATCTCTGCCCCCGCCTGGGCGTGTATGTTACCCAGGTGATCTACGGCGGCAAATGCTACGGCGGCGTGCTCAACATCGGTTACAACCCGACCTTTGCCGGGAGCCAGCTTTCCGCCGAAACCCATATCTTCGATTTCAACAAGGACATCTACGGCAAGCCGATCAAGATCAACCTACTCCGCTTCCTGCGCGGAGAAAAAAAGTTTTCCGGGCCGGAAGAACTGGCCAGCCAGATCAACCAGGACGTGGCCGACGCCAAGAAGGTTCTTGCGGATGCCCAAAAGGAAATCCGCCTGTCCTGCGAAGAGAAATACAACCGCTAAGACAAAGAAGGCCGGAAGCAGATGCTCCCGGCCTTCTTTGTCTTCAGTTCTTTTATTGCTAGCCTCTTGCAAAAATCCTACATAGCAGCATCGTCATCATTTCGGCTTTCGCCTGGGCGATGACTTTCACAAGAGCCTTTGTCTTCTAAAAATCCTCGAACGCATCCTCATCAAAAGGAATAACATCCTTGCCTGTTTTCTTCCCTGAAGCCGGGGCGGCAATGACCTTGGGTTTCTTTCCTGCCGTCTTTGCGGCGGGAGATGCGGTCAGGGCAGGGGTGGACTTCCTGCTTGTCGGCCGCCCCATTTTTGCCGTTGCCCCGGATTTCCCCGCACCAGCGCCGGAGGCCCCACTGCCGCTGACCAGATGGTCCAGATCATCCACATACTTCTTCATGTACTCGGCCTGAGCGCTCAGCTCTTCCGAGGCACTGGCCGCTTCTTCCGAGCTGGCTGCGGTTTGCTGGGTGACGCGGTCGATCTCGCGTATCGCTGTGTTGACCTGATCAAGCCCCTTGGTCTGCTCATTGGAAGCAACAGCGATTTCATCCACCAGACTGCCAACCTTGGCCGCCACCTCAGCAACTTCGCAGAAATCATCGTTGGTCCTGACCAGCAGATCCTCACCTTCTTTCACTTTTTTCACGGTACCTTCAATAAGATCTGCAGTGCTCCGAGCCGCTTCCGCCGCCCGCATGGCTAGATTGCGGACCTCATCGGCGACCACGGCAAACCCGGCCCCAGCCACGCCGGCCCGAGCCGCTTCGACCGCAGCGTTCAGAGCAAGCAGGTTGGTCTGGAAGGCGATCTCGTCAATGGTTTTGATGATCTTCGAGGTCTGCTCGCTGGCCTTGGAGATTTCCCCCATGGCTGTCGTTTGCGCGGCCATGGACTGATTGGCCTTGCCCATCACCGCATTCACCTCGCGCATGAGCGAATTGCACTCAGCAGCGTTATCGGCATTGCGACGGGCCATGGTCGAGACCTCTTCCAGGGAAGCGGAGGTCTCTTCCAGGGAAGCCGCCTCTTCGGAGGCGCCTTCAGCCAAGCTCTGCGCTGCGCCGGAAAGCTGCCCCGAGGCCGAAGTAACCTGGGCGGCACAGTCTTCCAACCCGTTAATAATCCGGCCAACCGGGGTGATGACAAAACGAGACAAACTCCAGTACACGGCAAAACAGAGGGCCACCACCACCCCACCGATGGCAAAAACGATAACCATCCCCAAACGCCAGGAAGAAGAAGTCAATTCTTCCTGGGTGGTCTGCACCATCTCCTCGATACGGCGAGAGACTTCAGCAGAGTTCTTCTCAACCCCGGCAAAGCTTAAGCCCACCTCGACAGATCCGATGGTCTTGCCATCGAACAGGATTTCCTTGCGCAGAGTTTCCTTGGCTTCCTCCTGATCCTTGGCCTGAGCAACCACGGCCTTGTCCTTGCCATAAAATACTACAGAGACAATATCGGCGTCATCCTTGGCGTTAACGGCAAGCCTGGTCAGGGAATCAAAATCATACCCCACGATCAGAGCCGAGCCTGTCTGGGCAAGAAGAGCGGCGATGGAATTCCCCTTCTGCCTCAGCTCCCCGGCCAACAGCTTTTCCTGCTCGGCTTGCTCGGACTTGAGCCGACTGACAAACCCATCCGCCTGCTTGCTCTGGGAATGACTGGCGGTGTAAATAGCAACCACCGCCAGCACGGCCATCAAACCCTGCGCCAGGACTGAGACGATAAGAATAAACCTGGCGGCAATTCCTTTATTTTTCGAAGCCATTTACAATCCCCTTAGTATGGATATACGCCCTGCGTCTTTTGAATTATTTGGAAATCTTGGCATCAACTTTTTTAATAATGCCAAACAGATTGGCATAATCGCTCGGCTTGGTAATGGCAAAGCCGGTATATTCTTTCTGGATGGAAGTAGCCACCGTCGGATCTTTCAAGTTGACCAAGGCAGCTTGGATCTTTTTCATGGTGGCAGCATCAACTTTAGGGCCAACACCAATAACATGCTCGTACACAGGGGCGCTCTCGGCGATCACCTTAAGCCCTTGAGCCATGAATTTCTCGGCAACATCCGGCTTAAGACCGCCTGCATCATGCCTGCCTTGCAGCACGGAATAAGCCACGTTCTCATGCTTGCCGGTAAAATCATACGTCATGGAATCAAAAACCCCCGCATCCATCAGCATTGCCGCCGGGATATAACAGGAGAGCGCGGAATCGCGGTCGCCAAAGGCAAATTTCTTACCCTTGAGATCGGCCAGGGAATTGATGGGCCCATTTTTTTGGCCACAATCACCCCCTTAAAGGTCGGCTTGCCCTTATTGAGAGCCGTGGCCACCAGACGCACCTTGTCCGGATGCAGGCCAGAAAGTTCGGCGTAGGGCGAAGGGCCCATGAAAAAAATATCTATCTCCCCTTTAAGGGTAGCCTGATTGAACGACTCGTAATCCTTGGCGCTCCGGAAGGAGATTTTTGCCCCGGTCTCTGCCTCAAGCAAAGAGATCATGGGCTTGAAGATGATTGCCAGCTCTGCGGGGTTTTTATAGGGATGCACCCCAAAAACATAGGTTTCTGAGGCAAACAGCGGGGCTGCGAGGCAGGAAATAAGGAGGATCGTGGCCAAAACAATCTTAATCAGCAAGGTATCCGCCTTTTTTTTGGCACTGAGCAATGTGTTCTTGGCAGGCAAGCCCGAAGAACACAACAACGGTCCAGCAAAATCCCCCGCCTGTCTGCGCATAATTTTGCTGGCTGGCGGCGTACCCCCCCCCAGCCAGCAAAATCAGCACAAACTTAACGCCCCCCAAACAGATCAGTTGGCAAAGGCCCCATATTTAAGCGCCTTCAGGCATTCCCGTACGCTCTTGAAATCAGCAGGTGGTCCCCAGCCGAGGATCCCAGCTTTTTTTGCCGCATCGGAATCAGGCTTTATCGCGATAAGGGCCTCGGCAAGTTTGCTGACCTTGGCAGCATCTACATGCTTTGCCGCAGCCATGGGCCATTCGGGATACAGCTCGGTGCTATGCACAAAGGGGAAGCTGTCTTTGACTTGGTTGATGATTTTGAAATCAGCCATGGAGATCTTGCCTTCTGCTGCCATGGCCTCCATGACGTCGGTGCGAACGGTGCCGGCATCCATGGCCCCATTTTTCACGGCGAGAACCACGTTGTCATGCTTGCCGCCTTCCTTGAACTCGGCAAAATCCTTCTTGTAATCGATGCCGTTCTGGAGCAGAAGCCGCAGCGCCATCTGGCCACCGCCAAAAGAGGAAGCCTTCACCACCATGAATTTCTTGCCCTTGAGGTCAGCAATCGTATTAATGGGACTGTCCTTGCGGGCAAGGATTACCCCGCCGAACTCCTTGACCGGCTTACCGCCCGCCGAATTGATCTGCATGGCCACAGCCTTGGCTCCGTACAGTTTTTCCATCTCCACAAAAAAAGAAGAGTTTGCCAACACGAAATCGATCTTGCCGTCCTTGATCATGGGCTCAATGGCCGCAAACTCCAAGGGCATAATGGTAACCGGCTCGCCCATCTTGCCGGTGAGATACTCCCCGGTGGCGGCCCATTCCTCCATGACCTTGGGCGCACCCCGCAGGGCCAGGATGCCGATCTTGATTTCCGCCTGCGCCGCCGCAACAAACATGACGCTGGCCAACAGGGTCAAACCCATCATTCCGATCTTCTTCATGCTGCTTCCCATGACACTTCTCCTTGCTGTATTATTTCATGCTTTTCCCGGATAACCCGGAACCCCCATACAGGCACGACAAGGAACCTTCCGACGCAGACGTTTGCCATACAGCGGAAGCACAATTGAATACGGAGTAATACGTACACAATGATTCATTCTATAAGCATCAGAAGAATACTGTCAAAGGTAATTATCCTTTGTTTAAAAAAACCGCCGGAATCACTGGGCCAGACAGAGCCCGTCCCGGACCAGGATGGTTCGGTCGCCATGGCGGCAGGCGTCTGGGTTATGGGTCACCATGATGATGGTCAACCCTTCCTTGTTCAACTGGCGGAGCAGAGCCATAACCCCTTCGGCGGTCTCGCTGTCCAGGCTGCCGGTGGGCTCGTCGGCCAACAGGATGGGAGGCCGGTTGACAATGGCCCTGGCAATGGCGACCCGTTCCTGCTCGCCGCCGGAAAGCTGATCCGGCAAACGCTCGGCCTTGGCCCCAAGCCCCACTTTTTCCAAAACCGAGTGGGCCATGGCATCTTGCTCCTTGGCGGAGATCCCGGTGATGGCCATGGGCAGCTTGATGTTTTCCAAAACCGTTAGGTAGGGGATGAGCTGGAAGGATTGAAAAATAATGCCGATATACTCGCTGCGAAAATCAGCCCGCTGTTCGCTGCTCAGACCATAGACATCCAGGGAATCGACCAAAACCTGCCCCCGGCTCGGATGGTTGAGCCCGCCCAGCACGGCCAACAGAGTGCTTTTCCCGGAGCCGGACTGGCCCATGATGCTGATGAACTCACCGTCATCCACTTGAAAGTTCATGTGCCGGATGGCGCTCACCGTGTTTGCCCCGGCCTGGTAATCCTTGCCGATATCCTTGATCTCGATGAGATGGCGCACTGCGTTTTCTCTTGTTTGCATGGCTTCTCCTTACAGGGCTCGCAGGGCTTCGCTGGGGTCAAGGCTGCTGCCCTTCCTGGCCGGATAGAGGCTGGCCAGCAGGCTGAGGGAAATGGAAAGCAGGATGGCCAGAGCGCCAAGGGAAAGGTTCACACCGGCAAAGGTTCCGTTGGGAATGACCAGGGGCAGCACCGCCCAGGCAATGAGATTGCCGCTGACAAAACCCAAAAACCCGCCGAGAAAGCCAACGACAATGGCCTCCAGCAGGATAATCTGCATGACATGGCCCCGCCTAAAACCAATAGCCCGAAAAATACCGATCTCGCGGGTCCGCTCGTTCACCGCACCCATCATGGTGACAAAAACCAAGAGCGAACCGATGAAGATCACCAGCCCGGCAATGCCGTAGCTGAAGGCCCTGAACAACTCGACGGACTGCATCTTGGCCATCACCGCCTGCTTAAGCGCCGTGACCTTGGCGCCGGGAAATTTTTCAGCGATCTGCAAGACCATCTCGGTGATCGGGCAATCCCGGCAGAAGGCCGCGATTTCCACCAGGGAAATAACGCCCTTTTTCCCCAGCACCTCCTGCACGGCATGGAGATCGCCGATAATCATACTGTCTTCCGCAGCCCCGGTGGATTCAAGAATAGCGGCCACCTTGAAGGTCCGGCGGCCAAGCGGCACGGTGTTGCCGACGGCAAGATCCAGGGTCGTGGCGGCCTCGGACCCGACGATGAGATCATCTGCGGCCGCTGGCGCGGTGCCATCCAGATGCCACCAGGTTTTCAGCGGGAGTTCCACCGCAAAATCAACCCCCATCAGAAGCACCTGCTGGCCCATGACCTGGGCCGCACCAAGCACCTTGGGGGCCACCGTGCCGAGATTCTCACGGTTTTCAATCTCCCGAATCCCGGCGATATCTTTTTCGGCAAACTCCTTCACCGCATAGTTCACGCCGCCCACGGTGATGCCGCCATAGCTCAGGGCAAGGTTCTCGCTTTTTGGCACCATAACGATGTTGGCGCCAAACCGGTCCAGCCGGTCTTCGATATCACGGGTCATGCTTTCGGTGATGGACAACAGGGTGACAATGGTGGCGATCCCCAGCATCAGGCCGAGCACGAGAAAGATCACCTTGCCCTTGCGGCGCTTGAGGTTGTTACAAGAGATATGATAGAGCTTCATCTGTTTTTCCCGCGCAGTCCGGCGTGGCTACTGGCCTCCGGTCGCCGCAGCCTCCTTTTTCATGGTATGCATCCGCTGGCTGTGGCCCACTTCATTGAGAAGCACCGCTTGTGCGCCCTGCTTCAGGAGAAAGGCGGAAATCTTTGCCGTATCAAGCACGCCCTTATTGTAAGTAACGACAACCCGCGAGCCATGGGCATCCACCACCACATCGCGCACGCCCTCCTGTTTTTTAAGTTCCGCCAGCGCCTGGTCTGCCTCGGACCGCTCCCCGGACAATTTGTAAATGGCGTCCTCAAGCTGACGGTTTTGCAGAAAGGAGATAGACCGGGGAACAACAACCAGGCCCAAGCCAAGAAGAATGGCAATGGCGACAAGGCCCGCCACCCGGCCGAACCCCAGGCCCCGTTTCTTTACTCCCAGAACCCGTTCCCGTTTTTCCCGATATTTTTCAAGATCGTAGGCCATCCGCGCCGCTGCCCCTTATTTTTTGAATTTACAATACCAACTGTTTTGGTCGATGTCGGCCATGGCTATCACCAGCTTATCGCCTTCAATCACTCTGGGCAAAGGAGCTGGATTGCAGCCGCCTTTCACCTCGTTGATCTTGGCCGAGGGAAAACGCATGCCGCAATTTTGACAGACCATGTCATCACCGTTCTGCTCATACCCCTTACCCGCCCGGTAGCAAACATCGCAGGCGTCCAGGGCCGTCCGGATAACGCCGTCGCTGCTTTTCAGCACAAAGAACGTCACCATGACGCCATCGGTGGCCTGCACCTTAAAATGGTGGGCCTTGCCATCATTGACCGAGGCCACCGGAATTTCCAGTCGGCCCTTGGCCGGGACAAGAGTCGTCACCTTGTCCCCCCAGAAACCGGCCATGGCCGTACCAACCAGCACCACAGACATCACCAACGCCGCAACTGCTACAGATGTTTTTTTCACCACGATCCTCCTTATTTTTTTTCAGGGGCATTACTGCCAAACATTTTTATAAAAAGCTCCCGCCAGGATGCTGTTGTTGCCGGACAGACATTCTGGTCACACGTCAAACAGACCCAGGCCGCAGGATTTCCAACCGAGGAAGGGGCCTTGTTAAAGGCCCACACAACCAATGCCAGTATGCCAACCAATCCCAATGATCCCCAAATGTATCGCATCATGTTTCCGTTTTTTGCATCCATTCTTGTACCTCGCTCGCCTTATGCTCCATTAAGCAAGCGTCATGCCACCTGGACACAAACGGCGGCAATCCCTTATATGACGGCATGTTGCGAGACGGAAGCGGAGATGAAGGCAACGGAAGCAACTGGACTATAGAGAATATTCACCAAGGCGCCTAGAGAATATTCTCCACCGGATGAAGGAACCAAGGAACTGTTCGGCAGCGCCGCTTCGCTGCTGCCGCAGATGCGCGGAAGAGGCCGACGAAGTGTGCTATTGCACACGAGTAGGCCGATGACAAAGCAGATGTGGTGCTGCCAGGCAGTTCCTTAGAGTTTGAATTTTTCTAGGCGGTAGATCAAAACATGGCGCGGGATCTTGAGCAGGCGGGCAGCCTCGGAGCGATTGCCGTTGGCCTTAGCCATGGCCTTTTTGATCAACCCCTGCTCCACCGCTTCCAGGGAGAGTCCCTCATCCGGAATTTCCGGAATCCCGTTTGGTGTTGCAGGTTGGGGCGTGGCAGCAAGCTGGAGCTCCTCTGCCTCGATGAGCTGTCCCCTGCGAAGGATAACCGCACGCTCGACAATATTTTGCAGCTCACGGATATTGCCAGGCCAGAGATGGGCCTTGAGCCTGGCCAAGGCCCCGGCGGAAAAGCGTACTCCAGCGGGAGCACCCACCTTAATGAGAAAATGGGCCACCAGACCGGGGATATCCTCCCGACGTTCCCGCAGGGGCGGGAGATGCAGGGGAATAACTCCCAACCGGTAGTAGAGATCCTCCCGAAAGGTTCCCTGGCCGATGGCTGCGTACAGATCCCGGTTGGAAGCAGCAATCAGGCGGACATCCACCGCTTCCGGCTGATCCGCGCCCACCGGCGCCACCACTCGCTCCTGAATGGCGCGGAGCAGCTTGGCCTGCAGGTCCAGCCGCAACTCACCGATCTCATCCAAAAACAGGGTGCCACCGGCGGCGGATTGGAATCGCCCCTTGCGGCTGCTCACCGCCCCGGTAAAGGCGCCTTTGACATGGCCGAAAAGTTCGCTTTCCAGAAGGTTCTCCGGGATGGCCGCGCAGTTCACCGCCACCATGGGCCCTTGCACCCTGGGACTGTGCTGGTGGATAAGCCTTGCCAGCACTTCCTTGCCTGTGCCAGATTCTCCAGCGATGAGGACGGTGGCTTCGCTGTTGGCCGCACGCCGTGCCGTGTCGAGCAACTCGGCCATGGCCGAGTTGGCGGTTTCCATGCCCTCGGTGCCCGTGAGCCGGTTGACCTCGCCGCTCAACTGCTGTTTCTGCTCATACAGCTCCCGCAGCTCCAGGGCTTTCCGGCAGGAAAGCCGCAGGGCCTCCCGATCAAAAGGCTTGGCCAGAAAGGTGAAGGCCCCTTCCTGCATGGCCTGAACCGCCAGCTCGATGGAGCCGAAGGCCGTGATCACCAGCACCGGGGTAATGGGCGACTCCTTTTTCACCGCCGCCAGGATCTGCAAGCCGTTCAGGTCGCCAAGCTGCACGTCGGTGATCACCAGGTCCGGGTCGTGCTTACGAAACAGCACCAACCCTTCCTTGCCCGAAGCCGCACCCAGCACGGTAAATCCGGCGCTGCTCAGGTTGTACTCCGTAACCCGCCGCAGGCTTGCGTCATCATCGATCAGAAGTATCCGGGGTTTCATGCGATCGCCCTCATCCTGCCTGCTCAAGGCCTGCGCCGTTTTTTGCGGGCAGGATAATCTCGAAACAGGCCCCACCTCCCGGACGGTCCGTGGCCCGGAGGCTGCCGCCGTAGCTTTCCACGATTTTCCGGCTGATCAACAGACCAAGGCCGGTGCCATCGGCCTTGCCGGAATAAAACGGCTCGAAGATCCGTTCTTTCTCCGCCTCAGGCACCCCAGGTCCATTGTCGCAGACAGCGATCCGCCAGCCTCCGTCCGCACCGTTTTCGACCAGAAGCCATATCTGGCCGCCGGGCCGAACCGCGTCCAAGGCGTTGAGACCAAGGTTCAACAGCACCTGGGAGAACTTGGCGCTTTCCACCAACAGATGCTGGGCCTCGCCGTTCTCCGGCAGGAGAAAACGCACCTGTTTTTCCCGCAACTGCCTTTCCAGCAGTGCCCCAACGTGCCGGGCCACCGCAGCCAGCGGCTCCGTGGCCTCTTCCCGTTCCTGGGGCCGCCCCTTGGAGTAGTGGAGGATTTCCTCCACCGTGTCGTGCAGGCGGCCTGTTTCCTTAAAAAGGATATCCACGAACTCCCGTTTGGGATGATCCCTGGGAAATTCTTCGCGGAGAATCTCCGCCGTGCCCTTGATGGAGGCGAGGGGATTTTTTATCTCATGGGCCAGGGAAGCGGACAGCTTGCCCAGGGCGGAGAATTTCTGCGCCGCGGCCAGCCGGGTCTCCGCCTCAATGAGCTGGGCGGTTTCATCATGGAGCCGGACATAGGAGGCTTGCAGTTTCTCGGACAACTGCTGGTAGCGTTCGCGCAGACGGGTCTGCCGCCCGGAGATCACCCCGACCAGCAGCCCGGCAGCGAGGTAGAGGACGATCTCCATTAGTTCGCTGAGGTATGCTTGCGGTCCGTGCCCTACATAGAGGAGAACGTGGGGGATAAAGGCGATGGAGGAGAGCACCGCGATGCCCAACCCGCCGGCCACGCCAAACCAGAGGCCGCCCAAAACAATGGGAAAATAGCTGAGCCGCCGGTAGATGTTGTGATAAACGAGGCAATCGCCGGAGGTAAAAAGATGGAGCATGCCGATGGCTACGACCGCGACAAGCAGGGATGAAAAAAGGATTTTAGGGACTGTTGATGAATAACTTGTGCCTTTCAGTTTATTCATTTACAGCCCTTTATGCCGCTCATGTCATTTTCAAATCGAGGCTGTTTATGAACAACGGCTTACGCATGCCGCCTCCGCCGAAGAATTCGTGACTGAGATATGGGGTGCGACAACAAGGGCAGTAAAAGGCCGTCGCCCTAAGACCGGTAATCCGCGTTGATCTTCACGTAATCCAAAGAAAAATCGCAGGTGTAGATATCCTTGCGCCCCTCGCCGGCATGCAGATCGATGCTGACCACGAATTCCGGTTTTTTCAGCACCGCAGTGGCGCGGGCCTCCACCTCGGCACCCTGGCCCAGGCCGTGCTGCACCATGAGCACGTCGTCAAAGGCGATGTCCACCTTGTGCTGGTCAAACTGGGCGCCTGAGCGACCCAGGGCGGCGATGATCCTGCCCCAGTTCGCATCCTCGCCGAAAAAGGCGGTCTTGACCAGATTGGAGTTGGCCACGGTCCGGGCTGCCTGATCGGCTTGAGCCTCGGTGGCTGCGCCCTGAACCCGTATGGTCACCAGCTTGGTCGCGCCCTCCCCGTCCCGGATGATCATCAGGGCCAGTTCTTTGCACAGGTCTTCCAGGGCGGCAGCAAAGGCCGCGAGCGCCTCGGGCCGGTTCTCGGCAATGGGCGGGTGCTCCGCCAGGCCATTGGCCATGATCAGCACCGTGTCGTTGGTGCTGGTATCGCCGTCCACGGTTATGGCGTTGAAGGTCTTTGCCGCGACCTTTCGCAAGATACTCTGGAGCAGATCGTGCTCGATTTTCGCATCGGTGAGGATAAAGCCGAGCATGGTGGCCATGTTGGGCATGATCATGCCCGCGCCCTTGGCCATGCCGAGAAGCTTGACCGGCTTGCCGTCGATAAGGGCGGTGCGCACCGCGATCTTCCGCACGGTGTCGGTGGTCATGATGGCTTGGGCTACATCGGCAAGTCCGTCAATGGAAAGGCTCTGGGCCGCCTTGGGAATCCCCCGCTGAAAACAGGCCAACTCCAATTGCTGCCCGATGACGCCGGTGGAGCAAACCTGCACCAACTCCGGGGCAATACTCAAGGCATCAGCGGCCATGGCCGTGGTCATCCGGGCCAGGCGCATGCCTTCCTCTCCGGTGCAGGCATTGGCAATGCCGGAATTGACCAGAATGGCCTGGGCCTTGCCGGTTCGGCAGCGCTCCATATCCAGAAGCACCGGCGCCGCCTTGACCAGACTGGCGGTGAAGACCCCGGCCACCACGGCGGGCTTGTCGCTGACTATCAGAGCAAGATCGAGCCGATCCTTGCCCCTGATCCCGGAGTTTACCGCCGCAGCCTTAAAGCCCTGGACTGAAAAATTTTCTGCTGCCATCTCACTTCTTCCCGCTGCTCTTGCCGCAGCATCGTTTGTATTTCTGCCCGCTGCCGCAAGGGCAGTCGGAGTTACGCCCAACCTTGTCACCCTCGCGGGAAAACGGCTTGTGCTCGTCCTCCCCTTCGGTACCGCGACTCAACTCCATGGGTTGCCGTTTCTCCCGCTGCTCGCGTTCCAACTCGGCGACCTCCTCGTCGCGCACCAGTTGGAGGCGAAACAAGGTGCTGACGGTCTGATTCTTCATGGTGGAGATCATCTCGCCAAACATGTTGAACCCTTCCTTCTTGTACTCATCCAGGGGGTTCTTCTGGCCATAGCCGCGGAGGCTGATGCCTTCCTTCAGATGATCCATGTTGAGCAGGTGCTCTTTCCAGTGGTGGTCCACGATCTGGAGCAAGACAACCCGCTCCAGATGACGCATGTTGGCGGTGCCGACCTCCTGCTCCCGCTGGGCATAACGACTTACCAGGGCGGCGAGGATCAACTCGGCAAAGCTGCCAAGATCGAGATCCCTTTTCTCCGCCTCACTCCACTCCCCGGAAAACCCGAACAGGGCAAACATCCTCTCGGAAACCCCATGCCAATCCCACTCTTCCGAAGAGACCCGCGACTCGGCAAACTCGTGCGCCACCATCTCGGCCAATTCCGGGAACATATCGGTCACGACCTCATGGACATCATCCGAGCCCAACACCTCGCGGCGCTGGCGGTAGATAACCTCGCGCTGCTTGTTCATCACGTCGTCGTACTCAAGCAGGTGTTTGCGCATATCGAAGTTATGCCCCTCCACCTTGCGCTGGGCGTTTTCGATGGCCCGGCTGATCATGGTGTGCTCGATGGGCTCGTCCTCTTCCATGCCCAGCTTGTCCATGATCCCGGAGATACGATCAGAACCGAAGATCCGCAGCAGATCGTCCTCAAGAGAGAGATAAAACCGGGAGGAGCCGGGGTCGCCCTGGCGACCGGAGCGGCCGCGCAATTGGTTGTCGATCCGGCGGCTCTCATGACGGCTGGTGCCCAGGATATGCAAGCCGCCCAGCTCAACCACGCCTTCGCCCAGCTTGATATCGGTGCCGCGGCCCGCCATGTTGGTGGCGATGGTCACCTTGCCCTTCTGTCCGGCATCGGCGACGATCTCGGCCTCCTTGTCATGCTGCTTGGCGTTGAGCACCGCATGGGGCACCCCCACTTTTTTCAGCATGGCGGAAATCTTCTCGGAAACATCGATGCTGATGGTGCCCACCAGCACAGGCTGGCCTTTTTTGTGCAGCTCCTGGATCTCCCGGATAATAGCGCGATCCTTAGCTGCGGCATTTTTATAGATGACATCGGCGTAATCCATACGGATCATGTTGTTGTGGGTGGGAATGACCACCACGTCGAGATTGTAGATCTTCTTGAACTCCGCCGCCTCGGTGTCTGCGGTGCCGGTCATGCCGCCGAGTTTTTCATACATCCGGAAGTAATTCTGGAAGGTGATGGAGGCCAGGGTCTGATTCTCCCGCTCCACCTTGACCCGCTCCTTGGCCTCCAGGGCCTGGTGCAGACCATCGCTGAAACGGCGGCCCTCCATGGCCCGGCCCGTGAACTCGTCCACGATCACCACCTGACCGTTGCGCACCAGATAATCCACATCCAGCTTGAAAAGCACATTGGCCTTCAAGGCCTGGTTCAGGTGATGCAGCCACTCGATATTCCTGGGGTCGTAGAGATTCTCCACCCCGACAAGCTTCTCGCCCAGGGCCACCCCTTCCTCGGTAAGCGCGACCGACTTGGCCTTTTCATCCAGAGTGTAATGCTCGTCGACCTTGAAGTTAGGGATGATCCGGTCCGCCTTCTCATACAGCTCGGTGGACATCTCCGCAGGCCCGGAGATGATCAGGGGGGTTCTGGCCTCGTCGATCAGGATGGAGTCCACCTCATCGACAATGGCGAAATGAAAATCGCGCTGACAGAACTCGGCAACCTCGAATTTCATGTTGTCGCGCAAATAATCAAAACCGAACTCGTTGTTGGTTCCGTAAGTAATATCGGCGGCGTAGGCCTCACGGCGGGCCGCATCATCCATCTCATGCAGGATGGAGCCAACGCTAAGCCCGAGAAAGGTGTAGAGCTTGCCCATCCATTCGGCATCGCGCCGGGCCAGATAATCGTTGACCGTGACCACATGCACCCCACGGCCGGTGAGGGCATTAAGATAGACGGCCAGGGTGGCGGCCAGGGTTTTTCCCTCGCCGGTTTTCATCTCGGCGATCTTGCCCTGATGGAGAATAATGCCGCCGATGAGCTGCACGTCGAAATGGCGCATTTCCAAAACCCGCCAGGCAGCCTCACGGCAGACGGCAAAGGCCTCTGGCAATAGGCTGTCCAGGGTTGCGCCGGCAGCAAGCCGCGCCTTAAAGATCTCGGTCTTCGCCACCAACGAAGCGTCATCGAGCTTCTGAATCTCGGGCTCCAGCTGGTTGATCGCCGCCACCAGCGGCTGAATGCTTTTGAGAACCCGTTCGTTCTTGCTGCCAAAAAGCTTTTTCAAAACAGAACCGACCATATTTCCACTCCAGGAGGTCAACGCCAAGAGCATGCCGCAAGGCACACCCCGGCGCGATCATCATGTTGTTTAAGAGCCGTTACGAAATAATCTTTGCTTTCTTAGCCATTTCGTTACGGCTCTTTATGCCGTTTTGGCTATACTCCAATGACGATATTATTTTGTAATAGCAGCGTCAGCGGCGACGGCGCATTTTTCCCAGACCAAGGCTTCTTCGTTGCAATCCGGGAATTTCGGACATTGAATACAATCGCTCCACACCTTATGGGGGAGCTCGTTCTTATCGATGGGCCTGAACGTAAGCCGCTCAAAAAAAGTGGGCTGATAGGTCAGGGTAAAGACCTTGCTGATGCCAAAATAATCGGCCTCGGCCAGGCAGGCCTCAACCAACTGCCGACCCAGCCCCTGGCCCTGGGCTTCTTCCACCACGGCCAGGGAACGGATCTCGGCCAGGTTTTCCCAGCAGACATGCAGGGCGCAGATCCCGAGAATCTGCCCGGAGGCGGAATCATCCGACCCGTCCTTAACAAAGACTTTAAAATCCCGCAGCTGATCATAGAGGGAACTCAGGGAACGACCCAGCAGCAAACCCTTGTTGGCAAAATGCTGCAACAGGGCATACATCACCTTCACATCGTCCATCCTGGCATCACGAATCATGACGACCTCTCAGATTTTTCAGGCCGCCCGGCTGAGCGGAATCCGTTCGTTCTACCATAACTGCCTGCAAAGAAAAAGATTTATGGGGCCTGGAGCCGGGAAGCAGGCAGCAGGGCGATATAGGCCTTGACCTTTTCTTCTTTTTCCAGCTTGGCGATGAGCTGATTGGCCTCGGCCAGCTTGTCAAACTTGCCCACATAGACCCGAAAAAACGGATCATCCTTGTCCTCGGGCGGCACAGAAAAAGCCTCATAGCCTCGCCCCCGCCACTGGGCCACATCCTGTTGCGCCCGCTCCTGATCCTTAACCGCAGAAACCTGTAGGGCAAAAAAAGATGGTTCAGCCTCGGCCCATTCCGTTCCGGCAGCAGGGGCCGATTCCGGCGAAGCTCCAGATTCCGGCGCCATATTTTTCTTTTGCTCGGCAGAGGCAAGGGGCTCAACGGCGGCTTTATTTCCAGGCTGTAGCGCCCCGGCAAGCTTTGCCAGCGGGGATTTTTCCTCTCCCGGGGTCGGCTGGAGGATGGTCTGCCCGGCCCAAATGCCAATAATGAACATCCAGAAAAAGATACAGCCGGTGACCAGGGTCAGGCTGATCATCCCCAACAACCCCAGCTCAAAACGGACAACAAATCCAAATTTGGCTTTCTGCTTCGGTGCGGTCATATCCAGATTATCCGATGCCAGACAACATCTGGCATCGCCTCCCCATGCTGATCTTTAACAGGACATGCCCCGATACCCTACATGGATTCCGGAGCGCTCACCCCAATCAGGGCAAGACCATTTCGCAAGACAACCCTTATGCCCATGGCCAACCAGAGACGGGCCCGGCTCAATTCCGCATCCTCGGAAACAATCCGGTGCTTATTGTAGTAGCTATGAAACTGTCCGGCAACATCCTGAAGGAAAAAAACGAGCCGATGCGGAGCCAGATCAAGGGCCGCACCTTCCACCAGAGCGGGAAAAGCGGCCATGGCCTTGAGCAAATGGGTCTCGTCATCCAGGGTGAGCCGGGCCAGCGGCGCATCCTCCAAGTTCCCCAGGATAACGCCCTTGGCCTCGGCCTGCCTGCGGATGCTATGCAGTCGGGCATGGGCGTACTGGACATAGTAGACCGGATTTTCCTGGCTGGTCTTGGTGGCCAGATCCAGATCAAACTCCAGCTGGCTGTCCGCTTTGCGCATGAGGAAAAAAAAGCGGGCCACATCCGCACCGACCTCGTCGAGCAGCTCGTCCACCGTAACGAAATTGGCTTTGCGGGTGGACATCTTCACCTGCTGCCCATCGCGCAACAGGGTGACGAACTGGTGCAGGACCACGGTCACCTTGGTTGGATCATAGCCCAGGGCCTTGACCCCGGCCAGCACATCCGGCACCGTGGCGATATGGTCGGAGCCGAAGATATCCACCATCCAGTCAAAACCGCGCTTAAATTTCTCCCGGTGGTAGGCCATGTCCGGCAGCCGGTAGGTCGGCTCCCCGGTGGACTTGATGATCACCCGGTCCTGGGGCAGGCCACACTCGGTGCCCTTGAACCACACCGCCCCGTCCTGATCGTAGGCCAGTCCCTTTTCCCGCAGGGAGGCGACAACATCATCAACCAGACCGTTTTCGTAGAGGGAATGTTCATTGTAGTAGTTGTCAAAAACAATGCCCAGACGATGCAAGGTCCCGTTGATATCGGCAAAGATAACCTGCTCGGCCTTAGCCTTGAACACCATGACATCCGGTTCATCCTTGAGGGAATCACCCCGCTCCTCGATGAGCGATTGCGCGATATCACGGATGTACTGGCCTTGATAGCCGTCTTCCGGGAAGATAAAGGGCAGCCCCAACGCTTCAAGATAGCGGGCTCGGGTGGATTCGCCCAGCACCCGCATCTGTCGGCCGGCATCGTTGTAATAATATTCCCTGGTGACCTGATGACCGGTGGCAGAAAGGAGGCTGGCAATGGCGTCGCCTAAAACCGCCTGCCGCCCATGCCCAACACTCAAAGGCCCGGTGGGATTGGCGCTGACAAACTCGACCAGCACCTTCTTGTCCTGGCCGATCTTGCTCAGACCAAAGCTTGCATCCTGACCACAGACCTCGGGCAGCACGGACTGCCAGACAGACTTGTTGATGTAGCAATTGACAAAGCCCGGCCCGGCGATCTCCACCTTGTCCAGCAGATCGGTATGGGGGGCAAGCATCTCCACCAGCTGGGCGGCAATGGTCCGGGGATTTTTCTGATCTTTGCCTGCCACCACCATGGCCAGGTTGGTGGCCAGATCGCCTTGGCCCGCGTGCTTGGGTTCGTCCAGGGAATAAGCCCCCGCCGCAGCGACGGACCAGAATCCGGCCTCAACCCCCTGGGTAAAGCAGTGGTCTATCAATGTTTTCAGGCGTGTCTTGATCATTGTCTTTCTAATCCAGAAAATATTTTTGTAACTGTTCAGCTCACAGGATCAACATACACCTGCCGGTTGCAGGAGCCGAAAAGACAGAGAATCTCATAATTGATGGTGTCAGACCAGCGGGCGATCTCCTCGGCCCTGATCTCCCCTGCTCCTTGACAGCCAAGCAGCACCGCTTCATCCCCGGCCTTGACCCCAGGAATATCCGTCACATCGGCCATGCAGGCATTCATGCAAATCATACCACGGACCGGCGCCCGCTGCCCAGCCAGCAACACCTCGGCCTTGCCCGCCATTCGCCGCAGATAACCGTCAGCGTACCCCACCGGCAAAACCGCCAGCCTGGTGGGCCGATCGGTCACATACCTGTGGCCATAGCTGATCCCCTGCCCCGCCGGAACCTCCTTGACCTGAAGCACCGTGGTGACAAAACGCATGACCGGCCGCAGATCCAAGGCGGAAGCCTGCCCCAGCCACTCCGCCGGGTAACAGCCATACAGGGAAATACCCGGCCGCACCAAGTCACAGCGCATCTCGGGGTAGCGCATCAGGGTGGCCGAATTGGCAATATGCCTGATCCGCCCCGCCCCTTCGTCTTGCACCTGGCTCAACAGCTCCTGAAACAGGGCAAACTGCTCTTCCGTAATGGCGTCACCTGCCACATCGGCCTTGGGAAAATGGCTGGCAATCCCGGAAAGATAAAGATTGGGAAACCGGCGCAAGGCAACCACAAACGGCGCAATTTCGTGGGGGAGAAGACCAAGACGTCCCATGCCGACATCGATCTTGATCTGCACCCCTTTCCGGCAACCGGCCTTTGCCGCCTGCGCGGCAAGAGACTCCAGGGCTTCCAGGGTATAGACCACGGGGGTAAGCTCATGGGCCACCGCCTCCGCTGCCCCTTGCCGGTCAACGCCAAGCATGATTACGATCTGCCCGGTTATTCCGACCTGACGCAGACGCACTCCTTCTTCGACCTCAGCCACGCCGAAGGCCGTAGCCCCTGCCTCGGCAAAGGCCTGGGCTGCCGGGACAAGGCCGTGCCCATAGGCATCAGCCTTGACCACGGCCAAGATATCCACCGCCGGGCCGATCAGTTGTCGCACCTGCCGAAAATTATGGCGCAGGGCGGCACGATCGATCTCCACTCTATTCCAGGAAGGTGTTCCCATACCAGACAACCCGTTATCTCAGCGAAGAACTTTGCGTGCGTTCCATTCCTGCCAGATGAGCCGGCTCGATAACAGCAGCGCCCATCCAACAGCAACATATATAACACTGACCACCAGAGGAGGCACGGAGGAATTGCGCAGCAGGCGACCGCCAAGCATCATGCAGACAACCATCCCCCACATCCGCCAGGAGTATACCCCGCCAAGACACATCCCATCCGGACGCGCTACAATCCGGGCGATATTCTTCCGGGCCGCCCGCTCAATAACCAGAAAGGCTTTCAGCGTACCAAGCCCAAGGGCCAGGCCCAGAAAAATCCCAGGCAGAGCCGGGTGCAGGAGATAGCCCCGCACCATGAGAAACAGGCCGATGCAACTCCACATCAGGGCGGCAGCCAGGAGATTGGTGCTGGTGCTCGCGCCAGGCTTCAAACGGGCCAGCCAGTTCATGTTTTCCCCCTCGGAGTCTGCCACACCATACCGAACCCGTCCATAGCCCGCAAATAAATAGGCCTACCCCCAATCGTGGGAATAGGCCTACACACTTCATAGGATGTTCTACAATTTCTACATTACACCTCGGTGACGGTGATTGCACCCTCGGGGCAAACCTCTACACAGGTCTCACAGCCCAGGCATTCGTCAGCATTCACAGCTTCGGCCTTGCCGTCAACCATCTCATACACCTGTGCGGGACAAGCGTTTACGCACTCTGCATCACCGGCACATTTGTCCTTATCAATATCAATCTGCCACATAGTACTTCCTCCATATAAGGTTAAAAAAAATGATAAACAAGATCGCACTGCCACAGAACGGGGCAGAATATCGAGCCATTGCTTCCCAAAAAAGACACAAATTTCCCTTTCCCTCTAATGCACCGCCATTTTTTTGTCAATAAAAAAGAAGCCCCAGCACAATCAGGGGCACCCGAGGGGCAAAGACAATTCATGTTGACCAGTCTGCTCTGATCTTTTAGGATACCAACCGTTGTTTTTTTGCGCAGACGTTTCCCTGGTATTCTCCTAAAAACTGTCCGAAAAAGGCCCATGGCATGAGCAGCAAACCAAAGATCAAAAAGAAAACCACACCCAGCCCTGAACTCAAGGCCCAGAAAAATGAAGAGGCCATGATTGCCGGCATCCTGGAAGGAAGTCCCGATGGAATCGGGGTGGCGGTTATCCGGTTGGAATGCGGCTGCCGAAAAATGGCGGCGGTTGACTGCAAGGGAGAGCCTGCCAGCAAAGTGATCATTTACCGGGACGAGGCCGAGAGCATCTGCGAGGCGTGCAAAGAGGACGATGGTGCCTTTACCAGGGTGGTGACCCAGTTCATCCACTGGCAGGAGCCGCTGCCCGATGGCGCCACCCGAATGAAGATCGAGGCCAAGGTTCTCGGCATTTACACCAGCCACTGACCAAGCCCGTGCCGCCTACCGGCTGAAGAGCACCACCGCTCCCCAGCCAGGGGTGGCGGCATCAGGCTATTTGCTGCACACTCCGAGATATTTCCCCTTGGTCTTCACCACCTGTTTCATGGATTGCCCCTGGCCCTGGGTTGTCATGGTCATTGTGCTGTCCATGACCTCACCGGTATAGGTGGCGACTCCGTCCCCTGTCATTTTCATCCCCCCGTCATTGCAGACGGTGTTCCAGGTAACCGTGTTGCCCTTGCGCTCCATCTTGGTTGTCTTGCACTTGTTGTCGGTTTTCTGATCGGAGGCGGGGACCAGATCGTCCTTGGTGATACATTTCACCATTGTCGAGCGCATGGTATTCCCCCGGGTAGAAACCGACATCCCCGGCGGCAGCTTCACCCCCGGCGGCAAGGCGGGCATCTGCGGCATTCCTTCCATCTGCATCTCGGATGTAAACTCCCACTTGCCTTCACGGATACTATCCGCAGCGCCTGCCGCCCCCGCCAAGACCAATACCGCCGCCACTCCGAGAACAACTACCCGTATTCCCTGCTGCATCCGCACCCCTCCGTTTTATTTTTACAAGATTTTCACCTGCGACCAGATGCACCCAGCATGACTGTCATCAACACCGGGCGGAAAAGGCCTCAACCCAGCACGGCCCGATGCTCCCGCGCCCTGGCCACCAGGGCCGGAGCCCAGGATGTTGTGCCCAGTGCATGGATATGGGTGTAGAGCGCCAGCACATTCATAAACACCAAGCCATCCCGGCCACCGACAAAGCCCACCCCGCGCTCCATCCTCAGAGCAAGCTGACCCGCCTCCCCAGCCCACTCCTCCACCCGACTGTAGCGAAATTCGTGCCCCTTGATCTCGATACCCTCGGGATAATACGGATTTTGCCCCTCGACCTTCAGCACGGTGTAGCCATGGGCCTGGGGTTTTTTCATCAGACCGAACCGCACCGGAAAAATGCCCACCAGGGGGAAGACCTCGTCACCAAGCACCATGCTCTCGCCAAGATAGATCAAGCCGCCGCACTCCGCGTAAATAGGCAGGCCGACTTCGGCTGCTCTTTTCAGGGAGGCCCGAAAAGAGGCATTGGCGGAAAGCGCTCCGGCGCTGGTTTCAGGAAAGCCCCCGCCGATATAGAGTCCATCGAGCTGCGGCAGCTCCGTGGCGGTCAGGGCATTGATTTCCACCAGTTGGGCGCCGCAGCGGGTGAGCGCCTCCAGGTTTTCCGCATAGTAAAACTGAAAGGCCGCATCTTTGAGGATACCGATCCGCACCGCGTCTTCCGCGCCCTGCCGCTCCGGGCGCGGCGCTTCCGGCTCGCTGGCACAGGGGGCCATCATTTTTTCTATCCCGCCAAGATCCAGATAGCGCGCCGCCTTATCGGCCAGGGCCTGCACCGCCCCCTCGGCTCCCGCGTGCTCCGGGCAGGGAGTTATCCCCAGATGCCGTTGCGGGAAGGCGTCCTCCTTGGAGCGGGGCATTTAATGATGGGTACTGCAATTGGGAACATACATTCTGGCCATTGGCGTAAAACATCAAAACCGGAAATATAAAGCAAATTTCGAACATCTGGGTTGGTCAACCACCAGCAGCACCGGCAGCCCCAAGGTCTTGGCAAGTTCGGCCGTGCTGAAGGTTCCCTCGGCATCAACCCCATCATACAGCCCCCGGTTGCCCTCGATAATGACCAGCTCCCGCCCATGCACATGGGTGCGGAAAGAATGGCCCAGCGCTGCCGGGGTCATGAGGTAGGGGTCAAGATTGTAGCAGGGATATCCGGCAGCCAAGGCCAGCCAGCCAGCGTCAATATAGTCCGGCCCTTTTTTGAAAGGCACAACCAGCCGCCCCTGCCCGGCAAAGGCAGCGGCCAGTCCCACCGCGACCACGCTTTTCCCCGAGCCGCCGCCCAATCCGGCCACCACCAG
>JAPLJG010000014.1:0-3476 GCA_026388735.1 Deltaproteobacteria bacterium | reverse complement strand
GCCAAGCCCTTCCCTCCCGTAGTCATCATTACTTTACATCCTGATCATCCCGCGCACAGAAAACCATCTGGGGCTTCCGCTGTCAAGCGGTTGCGGCAGGCAGGCCAGATGCGGCTACAACCGAGACCGGCAAAGATTTTGACGAAGTTTTCGCCATATGGTACTTTGGCCCACTTGCACACCACCGCAGCCATGCTTATATATATCCCACTTTGGCTGTTTGCCGGTGCTTTCCGTACCAAGCCTTTTTCTGAAACGCCATCTGCTTTTTTTCAAGATTACAAAGCGGATTTAGGAGCCGTTACGGAGTAAACATCGCTGTTGGTGCTGCTATTTTTAACCATTCCGTTACGGCTCCTTATGCCGTTTTTACCATTTAAACGGTATGGTTATTGTGTTCTAACGGCTTACGATTTTCAACCATTTTGAAGATGAGGACGCCCCCATGTCTGCCCAACCGGAAGACCTGAACAAGATCATTGAAGAGCTGGAACAAAAATGTATTGAACTCCCGGACAATATCGTGGCCCATCACCATCTGGCCCTGGTCTACCGCAAGGCCGGCAGAACCGCCGACGCCATGCGCTCGCTGGAAAGATGCCTGGAGATCGACCCCCAGGCCGTGGAGGCCCTGATCAACATCGGGGCCATGCATTTTGAACAGGGCGAACTGGACAAGGCACTGGCCGCAAACCAGGCGGCGGTGCAGGTCAATCCTGCCCTGGCCCAACCCCACAACAACATCGGCCTCATCTGGCAACAGAAAGGCGAGACCGATAAGGCCATCGCGGCCTACACCATGGCCACAATGAACGACCAGAAAATGCACATGGCCTGGATCAATCTGGCCTCGGCCCAGGTCATGGCCGGCAATTTCGATCTTGCAGTCAAGGCCGCCAAAGAAGCGGTGAAGCTTGAACCGGACATCCCCATGGCCCACAACAATCTCGCGGTTGCGCTCTATTACAACAATGATTTCCAGGCAGCCAAAAAGTCGCTGACCAAGGCGAAGGAGCTCGGCTATGCGGTTGACCCGCGTCTTGTCGAGGCCATAGAGAACGAGCTGTAATCATGGCAAAAGACGCACAGATAAAACTCCGGCCCTGGTGCCCCTTCTGCGGCCAAGATGTAGGCCGCCCCCAGGAACCGGTGCAGCGCAAGCTGGATGAATTCACCCTGGGCGAATGCCAGTGCGGCGCGACCTATACCTGCGATCCCACCGGCTTCAATGTGGGAGCGGCCATGGTCGAGGCCATCGTCCATGCCTGCGACGACAACTGGGATCTGGCCTGGGAACTGTTGCCGGACGAAGATTACCTCACCGGCCGCATCGACAATTACGACGAGCAGACCCACCAGGTCTTCGAAACCAAGAATGTCGATGGCCGCAAGGTGTCGGGGGTTCTCTATTTTGTCCGGCTCAACCGGGAGCTGGCCACCCTTGCCAACCGACTGCACACGGACAAGAGTGCCAAGGACCACGCCCTGTGCCAGGAAGATCCGGCAAGCGACCTCCCTGCCATGGAACCGGCCCGCGACCCCAAACGCAAAAAGAAGCGGGCCGACAAGGGCACAGTCACCCGGATGGTGTGGGACCAGGACATTGACGGCCTGGTTGACCTGGCCTTCGACGATCTCAAGACCCTGCGTTTCATGCAGCGGCTGCTCTATGACCCGGACGAGGGCAAGCGCTGGCAATGCGCCCATGTCCTGGGCCAGGTCTGTCGGCGACTCTCCACCCGAAAACCCGGAGCGGTGAGCGACCTGCTGCACCGATTGTACGAAGCCTGTTCCGATTCAGCTGCCGCCCACTGGGGGCTGCTGGAGTCCATCGGCTCCATCATCGCGGCGCGTCCCGACATCTTCGGCGCCTTTGCCAGACATTTGCTCATGCACCGGGGGGTTCCCTCCACCAGGGTTCAGGTGCTGTGGGCCTTGGGCACCTTGGCTGAAAAACGGCCGGACCTGGTCCGCGCCACCCCGTTTTACAGCCTCTTTCCCTTTGTCACCCACCCCGAAGCAATCACCAGAGGGCACGCGGTCCGGCTTATGGGACGGATTACCGCCACCGAGGTGGAAAGCGAGATTGAAAAACTGACCGGCGATGAGGCCGAATTAACCATTTATGAGCAGGGGCAACCTGTGCACACCACCGTGGCGGAGCTTGCCAAGGAAGCACTCGCCCAGCTGCACAAAGCAAAAGAGCCAAAAAATGACTGAACAGCAAAAGCAGGGACAGGAAGTGAAGGAAGAAAAAAGTCAGGCCCAACTCGACTACGAGGCCGGCCAGGAGTTTCTCAAGAACCTCGAACCGGCCCAGGCAGCCAATGCCTTTCACAACGCGCTCATCGCCTTTGAGCTCGAAGGCAATGAAAACGGCGTTGCCAATGCGGCGGACAAGCTGGGCGATATCTGCGCAAACCGCGGCGATGTGGCAACGGCCATGAGCCATTACGACCGGGTCTATGCCATCTGTCAGAAACACACGGACCGTTTTAGCCTTTTTTCCATCGAAAAGAAAAAGGCCAAGCTCATGTACGACGCCAAGGATTACGACCAGGCCATCCGCCTGTATAGTGAGGTCCTGGATGAATACGGCGCCCTGCGCAATCCCCAGGGCTCAGTGGATACTTTGGAGACTCTGGCGGAAATCTATCTGGTCAAGGGAGAAAAGAGCAAGGCGGCGGATGCATACCGGACAATAGCCGCAATCCACACAAGCTTCAAACACAGCCGCCATGCGGAGAAGTTTCTGCAAAAAGCGGAAGAAACCGAGAAGAACTAACAAGCGCGGGGAGATTTCCCCGCGAATACAATCCTATTTTTTCCCTGCGGCAATGAGGCTGTCGGCAAAAGCGCTGAATACCGACGGCTCAAAAATCACCGAGGCGATGGGCCAGCGCCCCCCCCCCTTTTCCTCTCCTGCCAACTGGATGGAAAAGTTGTGGAGTCTCTGTTGCAGGGAGGCAAGATTGACCGTGGGGTAGGTTTTTCCCGGCTCGAATCCGGAAAAGCCGCAGACATGTCCCTTTCCGTCAATTACCGTGGGAATCCCGTAAGTCCGGCAGTTTACCGGACGTGCTGCATAGCAGAGACAACAACCTTGTCCATCAAGAAGCGGGCACCTGATCCTGGCCACGGCCGGATCGAGGCCCGCATCCATGATCCGCTCCCAGGCTTGCCGGGCCTCTTGCGCCGCAACCGCTATCTCTTCCCGCACCGCTGGAGCCAGCCGCTGCAAATGGGCCTGAAGATTGACCGCCTCAACAAGTGACACATCAAACACCGCCTGACAGCAGTCCGCGCACCCCTTCCCGCAGGTGATCGCCTCGGGATGCGCCTGACGCACGGCCTCGAAGGCTTGATCAATGGCGACAAAGAGCGTATCCAAATCATTGAGCATCACCAGCCTCCCCTCCCAATAAAGCTCGCAGGAAAATCACAAAAAAAAATGCAGAGGAAACCCTCTGCATTTT
>JAPLJG010000087.1:6877-36395 GCA_026388735.1 Deltaproteobacteria bacterium | reverse complement strand
CCTCAACAACAAGGCAAAAGTCATCATCCATAAGGCCTACGGTTTCAAAACAGCGACAAACTATATCAGAAATCTTTATCACTGCATGGCGAATCTGCCATTACCGAGAACCATGCATACATTTGCGTGACGAACCAAAAAATGTTCGTGTAACTTCTGACATCGAATAACCGGATGAAGTTTTTTCACAAGAAAGTTTTAGAGCTCTATTTTTTGTGAGATATGCGAAAAGGTTTAGGGCTGGCAACCATCTGTTTATATTATTTTTAGTAATTATAAAATTTTCAATTTGCTCAGATTTTTTGTCTCGCTCAAAGTTGTAATGAATAGTGCCAATATCTGTTGAAATAAATTTATCATTTGTTATCAGATAATTAGTTAATGTCGAATCCGTTACGCTCAACACCCACTCATAACATCCGTCACTTTCGTCAGTTCCAACAATTACACCAACGACAGTATTTCTAAGAAGCGGATAGGAAACAAGTAAAAGCAACTCTGTGATGTCGATAAATTTTTCAACTTCTCTTGGTGATATTGACTTGTATTCATGTTCAACATAATTTCTTTCTTGGTTTAAGATCTTTATTATTCCAACAGGAAACACTTCAAGATCTTTGATTATTTTAAGCTTATCTGGGAAATTCGACTTTGAAAATGCTTTTTCTAAGCCAAAAATCCATAATAGTTTGTCAACTGTGATATGAATGGCGCGTTTGGTGTTTCCCAGCGCGTTAATTGCGCCTCTGGTATCGTTTGTTAGCAAATCTTCTTTTGCATAACGCAGATAATCAAATGGATCTGGCCCATTATTGTTTATATTGTCTAGGTGAATTAGGCGTGAAGGCGTGGCATATCTAATGAAATGTCTATGGCCTTTTGAGAAATCAGGGTCCATTTTCCTTAACGCATAAGAACCGTGAAATTTATCAAGACCAAACTCTTTTTCTTCGCTCATGGTGTGTTTTTAAACTAACCTTAATATTATCTGGATGACATTTTTTGTCGTTACCGCTAGCACTCGTTGACCATAATCAGAATGATTCAGAACCATCTCATTCCTTGGATAGGTTGTCAATAACGAAAAAAGGGAGGGAGTCAACCGACTCCCTCCCTTTTTTTAGATCAGTATCACAACAGCCAGAAACGGATACCAGTCCCGTTCCCCTGCCGCCGTAATCTTACAAATTAAACAACAAATCGCTATAAACCGGCACCGGCCAGAGATCAGCCGGCAGGATGGCCTCAAGCGCGTCGATGTCTCCGCGCAGGTCAACCATGGCGGGGAATACCTTGTCGCGGTAAGCAGCACCCTGCTTGTCCACTGCGCTGATGGCTTGGGCCTTCAAGGTTTCTGCCTCCAGCTTGGCCACCTTTTTGCCTGCTGACTCAAGATGCTTGCCAACCTCGGCCAGCAACCCCTTCTGCACCGAGCCGTACTTGCCGGCAGCGGCCAGGGAGGCGCCAAGCTCTGCGACAAACTGGATGGCCGCCGGAATGAACTGGCGCTTGGTCATCTGGATGGCGGTCAGGGCCTCGATGTTGATGTGCTTGGCGTACTGCTCAACATAGATGTCGTAGCGGGAATGCAGCTCATCTTTCGAAAGCACGTTGTATTTGCCAAACAGTTTGATCGCCTTGGGGGTGACAAAGGCCTTCAACGCGTCCACGGTGTTGCGGGTGTTTGGCAGGCCGCGCTTTGCGGCTTCTTTGGCCCACTCGGCAGAGTAGTTGTTGCCGTTGAAGATGATCCGGCCATGTTTGGTCATGGCGTCCTTGAGGATGGCTTGGATTTCCTTGTTCACGTCCTTGGCCTTTTCCAGACGGATGGCGATCTCTTCCAGGGCTTCGGCGGCAATGGTGTTCAGGGCCACGTTGGGGCCGGAGATGGACTGGGCGGAGCCAACCATGCGGAACTCGAACTTGTTGCCGGTGAAAGCAAAGGGTGAGGTCCGGTTCCGGTCGGTGTTGTCCTTGGGCAGTTCGGGCAGGGAATCGACCCCGATCTTCAGGGTCTGGGCGCCGCCCTTCTTGGTGATCTTCTCGCCCTTGGCCAATTTTTCCAGCACGTCGGAAAGCTCCTGCCCCAGGAAGATGGAGATGATCGCCGGAGGGGCCTCGTTGGCGCCCAGGCGGTGATCGTTGCCGGAGCTGCCGCAGGTGGCGCGCAGGATGTCGGCATGGACGTCCACGGCCTTGATCAAGGCAGAGATAAAGACCAGGAACTGGGCGTTGTCCTCGGGGGTTTGGCCCGGCTCAAGCAGGTTGATGCCGTCATCGGTGGAGAGCGACCAGTTGTTGTGCTTGCCGGAGCCGTTGATTCCGGCGTAGGGCTTCTCGTGCAGCAGGCAAACCATGCCGTGGCGCAGGGCCACTTTCTGCATGGTTTCCATGACCAGTTGGTTGTGGTCGGTGGCCATGTTGGTGGTGGTGAAAACCGGAGCCATCTCGAACTGGGCTGGGGCAACCTCGTTGTGCTTGGTCTTGGAGGAGATGCCCATCTTCCACAGCTCGATGTCCAGATCCTTCATGTAGGAGGAGACCCGGTCCTTGATGGCGCCGAAGTACTGGTCTTCCAGCTCCTGGCCCTTGGGGGCGGGGGCGCCGAACAGGCTGCGACCGCAGGTCATCAGGTCGAGGCGTTGCAGGTAGTACTCTTTTTCCACCAGGAAGTATTCCTGCTCTGCGCCCACCGTGGAACCGACGGTCTTGGAGGTGGTGTTGCCCATGGCCCGGAGTACCCGCAGCGCCTGTTTGGCAACCACGTTCATCGAACGGAGCAGGGGGGTTTTCTTGTCCAGGGCCTCGCCCTTGTATGAGCAGAAGGCGGTGGGGATGCAGAGGGTCACATCGCCGGATTCGTCTTCCTTGAGGAAGGCGGGGGAGGTGCAGTCCCAGGCGGTGTAGCCCCGGGCCTCGAAGGTAACGCGCAGGCCGCCGCTGGGGAAGGAAGAAGCATCCGGCTCGCCTTGGATCAGCTGCTTGCCGGAGAACTCCATGATCACCCCGCCATCGTCGGTGGGGGAGATGAAGGAGTCGTGCTTCTCGGCGGTGATGCCGGTGAGGGGCTGGAACCAATGGGTGTAATGGCTGGCGCCCTTTTCGATGGCCCAATCCTTCATGGCGTTGGCGACAACGGAGGCGACATCCGGCGGCAGGGTTGAACCGGTGTTGATGGTTTTCTGCAGAGCCTTGTAGGTTTCCTTGGGAAGCCTTTCCTTCATGGTTTTGTTGTTGAACACGTTGGTGCCGAAAAGCTCTGGCACGGTCATCATGTTCTGGTCGTAATCGTTGCCGCAGTTGCAATTGTCACTCATTGTGTTTCTCCTTATTTTTTGGTGCTGAAGGGTAAGGTTGAAAACCTCCCACGCCCGATGCAGAAGGGGGTGGGCATCCGTTAAAGCCAACCGCTGGCGGCTGGCGTTGTTCCCGTGCCAAAGGTCTTACCATTGCAGTCTTGCTCCCGTCCCGGTCTCGTTTTCCGCAACATGGAGAAGGGCTTTTGAGATCTCTTCCTGGAAAGAAGGGTTGTTGATCTTGGTGGCAAAGCCGTCCAGGGTATAAAAAACATCCACCACCTGATCGCCATCCGAGCTGATTCTGGCCCGGTGGATGTTGAGTTCAAAATCGGCCAGGGTTCGGGTGATGTCGTAGAGCAGGCCGGGTCGGTCATTGGCGAAAACTTCGATGATCGTAAACTGCTCCGAGGCCATATTGTCTATAACAACCCGCGGGGCGGCCTGCACGTTTTTTTGACCGGTTCCGCGGAAGGCGGTGCGGAATTTTTCGACCAATCGGTGGCTGAGGCCAAGCCGGTTTTTTATGGCCAGATTGAGATCCTCGCCCAGCGCCCGCCAGTCCTGCTCTGCGTAGGTTTGCTCCGCTGCGGGGCGGACATTGAGCACATCCACCACCGTGCCGTCTTCCCAGGTGAAGATCTGGGCGCTCACCACATTGAGGCCATGCAGGGCCAGGGTTCCGCAGATTTTGGCCAACAGGCCGGTGGAGTCGTGGGCCATCACCAGGACCGACCAGAACAGGGTATGATCGGCGGGTTCGGTGATGGCCTGCTTTTCGTTTTTGAGCTCAGCGCGCAGTTTGAGGTGGTGGGCCACCTCTTCCGGGGGAAAGCTCAGCAGGTATTCTTCCGGCAGAATCCCGTAATCGCTCGGGGCCGCCTTGCCCATTAACGCCCGAACCTGGTCGAGCATCCATTCGGCACCCTGGCGTTTGTCGGGAAGCACGGTGTCTTTTCGTTCCAGCAGGTGGGCGATTTTGAGGGAGATCTCCAGGAGCAGGGCCCCCTTCCATTCGCTCCAGGCCGTGGGGCCGGTGGCCTTGGCATCGGCGATGGAGAGCAGGTAGAGCATGGTCAGACGCTCCGGGCTCTGGATCTGCTCGGCGCATTGCCGGATAAAGGCATCATCCTCAAGGTCGCGGCGCAAGGCGGTTACAGTGAGGAAGAGATGTTTTTCCACAAGAAAGCTAAGACAAGCAGCCTCCGCCTCGGTCAGTCCCAACCGTTTTCCCACCCCAGCGGCAAGTTTACTGCCCCGCTGGGCGTGATCTTCATGGTGGCCCTTGCCGATGTCGTGCAGGAGCGCGGCCAGAGCGAGGACATGGGGAGATTCGACGCCGGCAAAAGGGGTTTTGCTTAAGGTAAGTTTTTTCAGCTCCGCCACGGTTTGCAGGAGGTGCCGGTCAACCGTGAAAACATGGTAGACATCGTGCTGGGCCAAGGCGCGAATCTGTTCAAATTCCGGGAGGTAGGCGGTGAGCAGTCCGGTGTCCAGCATGACCGAAAGGACGGCGAGCACGTCTTTTGCATTTTCCAGAACATCGAAAAAGGCCTTGGCCATGCGTTTTGAATGGCGCAACTTGTCGTCCACCAGGTGCAGGTTGGCGGTAACGATCTTCCGGCTGCGATGGTGGATCTCAAGGCCAGTCTTTCCGGCATGGGCAAAGAGGCGCATCAGCAGGTAGGGGCGCTTTTCGATCAGCGCCTGGTCGGTGAGGTGGAGGCGGTCCTGGCGCACCGTGATCCCCGGTTCGATGGTCTGTTCCGCCGGGTTGGCACGCGGTGCGCCCAGGGTTTCATCGACATGTTCAAAAAACAGGTCCGTGGTGGTGGCTATGGTTTGCAGATGCCGGTAGAGATCCTGCATGAAGCGTTCAACCCCCAGGGTGCCTCTGGTGTCGGAATATTTGAAGGCCTTGGCCATCTCCACCTGATATTCGAAGAACAGCTGGTCATTTTTTCGGCCACTGAGGTAATGAAGTTGGTTGCGAATCTTGATCAGGGTATCCCAGGCCTGGGCAAATGCTTCTGTTTCCTGGGGCGAGATCAGGCCAGCCTCTTCGATGTCGCGCAGTTCTTGCAGGCCGAAGAGGGCGCGGCTTGTCCAGATCATGGCCTGGATATCGCGGAAGCCGCCGCGGCTTTCCTTGATGTGCGGTTCAAGTTGGTAGCTGTGCATGCCATACCGTTGGTGGCGTTCGCTGCGGTGCTGCATCATGTTTTGCAAAAATTCCCGTCGGTGCCCTGCTATCAATTCCCGCTGGAAGGCCTGGTGCATTGCAGTAAAAAGCGGCTGCGAGCCTGCCAGGTGGCGAGCGTCCAGCAGGGCCACCTGAAAAAAGAAGTCCTGCCTGGCGTCAGCCAGGCAGGCATCCAATGTTCTTACTCCGTGTCCGACCTCAAGACCCGCATCCCACAGGGGATAAAACAGGGCCTCTGTCACTGCCCCAAGGCGATCTTCCGCGTCGGGCGCGTGGAGCAGGAGCAGGTCGATGTCCGAATAAGGAAACAGCTCTCTTCGGCCATAGCCGCCAAGGGCGACAAGACTCATCCCCTCGGCTGCCTCGGGGCAGTTGGCAAAGCAGGAAACAAGATAATCGTCGATGAGCTGCGAGTTCTTGTGGAGAAGGGCCTGACCGCTCAGGCCCTGTCGCCAGAGGTATTCCAGGGCGTCCCGCTTTGCCCGCAGCTCAACATCAACCACCTAGATGGCCTCTTTCCCGGTTTCTCCTGTGCGGACGCGGATAACCTCTTCCACCGGCAGGACGAAAATCTTGCCGTCCCCGATTTTGCCGGTGTTGGCGGTTTCCCGAATCTTTGTGACCACGGCGTCCACCATGGCGGCTTCGACAATGATCTCGATCTTGACCTTGGGGATAAAATCGACGATGTATTCCGCGCCGCGGTAAATTTCCTTATGGCCTTTTTGGCGACCGTATCCCTTGACCTCGGAGATGGTCATGCCCTTGATGCCCATCTCGTTCAGGGCGTCTTTGACCTCGTCGAGTTTGAACGGCTTGATGATTGCCTCGATCTTTTTCATGCAATTCTCCTTTTTTTCTCGGTGGCAGTGTGCAGCGGCGGGGCAGGAGGATGTGCTCCTGTCCCCGAATGCCGACGCTGTTAGAGTGAGTACCCGATTTCGCTGTGTTGGGTCAGATCCAGCCCCTGTTCTTCTTCTTCCTTGCTTACCCGGAGACCGATCACCAAGTCAACAAACTTGAGGATGATGAATGTTACTACAACCGAGTAGGCAATGGTTGTAAAGGCATCCATGGCCTGGATTCCGAGGAGTTGCGGATTTCCGAAAAAGAGGCCGTCCTTGCCTGCGGCATTAACGGCGGTGGTGGCGAATAAGCCGGTTGCCAGAGCGCCCCAGAGACCGCCCACGCCATGGACTCCGACCACGTCAAGGGCATCGTCGTAACCGAGGCGGCTTTTGGCTAGAACCGCGAAGTAGCAGAGGGCGCCAGCCACCAGGCCAATGAGTATGGCCGAGGTGGGGCCGACAAACCCGGCTCCTGGGGTAATGGCGACCAGGCCGGCGATGGCGCCGGAGGCAGCACCCAAGGTAGTGGGCTTGCCCTGCACCAGCCATTCTGCGATCAGCCAGGAGAGCAGTGCTGCGCCGGTGGCGACCTGGGTGGTGAAAAAGGCGTTGACGGCCACGCCGTTTGCGGCCAGGGCGCTGCCTGCGTTGAAGCCAAACCAGCCAAACCAGAGAATGCCCGCACCCAGCATGGTCATGGTCAGATTGTGCGGATGAAACGACTCCTTACCCCAACCCTTGCGTTTGCCGAACATCAAGGCGGCGACAAGAGCTGCCGCACCGGAGTTGATGTGGATGACGGTGCCGCCTGCGAAATCAAGACCGCCGTGGCCGCTGACCCAGCCCCCGCCCCAGACCCAATGGCAGACGGGCAGATAGACCAGGGTGGACCAGAGGACGGTGAACAGGAGAAAGGCCGGGAACTTGACCCGTTCCGCAAAGGTGCCGGTGATCAGTGCCGGGGTAATGACGGCGAACATCAACTGAAACGCGCAAAACAGCAGGTGAGGGATGGTTGCCGAGTACTTGCCGGGTTCAAGGCCGACCCCAGCGAGACCTGCCCAGTCCAGATTGCCGATCAGGCCGTTAACGTCAGGGCCAAAGGCTAGAGAGTAGCCGTAGACCACCCAGATAATCGAGACAACACCAAGGCAAACAAAACTTTGCAGAACTGTGCTGAGTACATTTTTTGAGCGAACCATGCCGCCATAAAAAAGGGCCAGGCCTGGGGTCATCAGCATGACCATTGCGGTGGCAATCAGCATGAATGCGGTATCACCTGTGTCCATAAATATATCCTCTCTCTGTGCTCATAGTTTGAAGTTGGTCATCATTCGTTATCAGTGGGTAGCTATGCATGCTGAGTGAAGATAAAAGCAAATGTCGTGCCAGCGAATCAATATGTTTCGTAACATATTGATTCGTCGTAATTATTGAGTTGTATGATGGTGGGGGTAGGCAGTGAAAAAAATAACAAAAAAGTTGAAACTTTTCAAGTTAACTACAAAATTGTCTGTTTAAAATATTTTTGGAGGGTTGTGGGTCAGGAGAGATGGTATTGGTTGAAGATGATTGATTCGATGGGGGCATCGGGCCATTGTTTTAGGAGCCAGGCGCGCAGTTCTTTGTTCATCTCGCCACGGGCCAGGGAAAATCGGCGCAACTCCTCAAGGGGCTTGTTCTGGAAGAATTGATAGATGATGTCGCGGACAAAGATTTTTTTGTCCGCCGGGGGGTCTTCCTGATCATTCATGGAGGCAATGAGGGTGATATCAACGAGGACAAAGGTCACGGGCTGATCACTGGCCGGGTTGTTTATCGGAATTATGAAAGCGGGGAAGGGCCATTTTTTTCTGATTTTTCCCGGATGAAGCTGGCTGGCCTGGTTAAATTCCGGGGGGGCTGCTGCGTTTGTGGTCTTGTCAGGAGTAGTTGCGGTTCCTAGATGCTGCCCTGGAGAGGTGGTTGTCTGAAGAAGGGGTGGCGGAGGTTTTGGGGTGCCGCTTACAGCAAACAAGATGCCGACAAGGAGGAAAAATGGGAGAGCATACAGGGGGATGCGGACAAAAATGGGAAAAGACTGGAGCCGGGTGAACTGTTTTTGTGCGGCAATCTTGCCGGTGAGAAAGAGGGCTGTGAGTGCCCCTATGTCGAAAAGGGCTTTTGTTGGGTGGATGCCGGAAGCGATGTCCCGATCCGGTATGCCGGCAAGGGTTTTTTCCAGGGAGGAATCAAGCTCTGGGTCAGCAACTCCGGCAGTGGCTGTCGGCTCATTTTCTTCGAGGAAGAAGTCTTCGTCTTTCTCGCTGGAGAAAAACGCATCATCCTCGGCCTGGAAGGCTGATTCCCAGTCCTCACCCCAGTTTGTTTCGTCTTGGTCAGCAGGAGTCTCCGTGCTGGCGAACTGGTCAACAGACTGGGGGCGGTCGTCAGCCATATTTTAGGTCAGAATATTTTGTTGAGTTTTTCGGACAGAGTTTCGGCGGTGAATGGTTTAACGATGTACTGGCTGACCTTGGCCTTGACCGCCAGAATAATATTGTCCTGTTGTGCTTCCGCCGTCACCATGATGAAAGGTGTATTGGCCAGGCTGGCGTCAGCCCGCACCGCTTTCAGCAGGTCCAAGCCGGTCATTTTTGGCATGTTCCAGTCTGAGACGATAAGGCCGATTTTTTCTGATTTCAGCACATCCAAGGCGGTGGTGCCGTCATCAGCTTCAATGATATTTTTGAAGCCAAGCTGGGTGAGAATGTTTTTGATTATGCGCCGCATGGTGGCAAAATCGTCAACCACGAGAATTTTCATAGTAGGATCAGCAGCCATATTTCCTCCCTAACATCTTTATGGTACGAGTGGCCTGGGGCATGTTTGCAGTGTGGATAATCAGCCGCATCTTTTTTATTGTAACTGTAACATTTGGTTTTGGAAATAAAAAAAGCGGTTCATTGCGAGTTGTCCCATACTTCTGGATTTGCCTTCCTGGTGTTTGCATGGGCAAAAGGCTGTATTCCTCCGGTGCGGATCAACTTGCCAGGGTCTTTTTCAGCTTGGTGCGGAGGCGGAACATGGCCTTGCTGTGCATCTGGGAAATGCGCGACTCCGTATAGCCCAGCACCTCGCCGATTTCCTTCATCGTAAGTTCGTCCTGATAATAGAGGGAGACGGTCAGTTTTTCTTTTTCCGGCAGATCGGAGATGGCATTGGCGATGAGTTCCCTGATCTGGGACAGGTTGATGGCTGTGAAGGGGTCGCGGTCGTCCATGGCAAAGGTTTCGGCTAGGGTGGGATCGTTCGCCTCCGTTGCTTTTTGCCGGAGAAACTCAATATCCATGAAGGTGACGGACTTGGTTTCATCGAGCAGCTTGTAGAAATCATCCAGGCCAAGGCCCATGGTCTGGGCTACTTCCTCATCCGTGGCCGGTCTGCCCGTCTGTTTTTCGATGTCGGCATAGGCCTTTTCCAGGTCGGTGGTTTTGCGCCGAACCGAGCGTGGAACCCAGTCCAAAGCCCGAAGTTCGTCCAGCATCGCTCCCTTGACCCGGAATTCGGCATAGGTCTTGAACTGGACGTTTTTGGAGACATCAAATTTATTAATGGCATCAATGAGGCCGATGATCCCGCAACTGATCAGATCATCAAGCGATACCTGTGCGGGGAGGCGGGCCGCCAGACGTGCCGCGATATACTTGATCAGCGGGGTGTAGGTCAGAATCAGCTCGTTGCGTTTTTCGGCGCTGAGCGGTTCTGCCTGGCTGAAAAAAGTATTCGTGTAGTCCTTGAATTTTGGTGACGGCTGTTTGCTCATTCCAAATAGGCCCGCTGGGGCAAAGGAGATTGATGGCCTGCAATATGAAAAAGTATATTACAGATCAACGAGTCCTTGCCAGAAAAATTTTATGTTCCCATCGGCTTTCATCTCAGGCTCTTCCTGGAAAATATTCCCGGCCAGCTTGCTGAACATCTTGCTGGACGGGGCATCAGGGAAGATATCCGATACCAGCCGTTGTTCGCGAACCGCCGTGGGCAGTTTGCTGTCATAGGGGATATAGCCCAGATAATCCAAAGAGAGCGAGTCAAGAAAACGGTCAGCCACAATGCTTAACTTCCGGAAAACTGCCAGGGCCTCCTTTTCGGAACGGGCAAGATTGACCAGGATGCGGAACTTTTTCACGTCATGTCTGCTGGAGAGGACCTTGACCAGCGCGTAGGCGTCGGTCAGGGAGGTCGGTTCCGGGGTCAGGATGATGATGCGTTCCCGGGCGGCCAGATTGAAGTAGATCACATTGTTGTTGATGCCTGCGGCGGTATCGATCAGCATGATGTCGATCTTTTGCGCCAGGGCGGACATCTCCGCCAGGAAGTACAGACGTTGTTGTTCCGTGAGGTCCGCCAATTCCATGATCCCGGAGCTGGCCGGCAGGATGAGCAGGCCCTCCGGGCCTTGCACCAGAACCTCTTGCAGGGTTTTCTCACCCATAAAAACGTGGTGGAGGTTGTAGCGCGGGGTCAGGCCAAGGAGGATATCGACGTTGGCCAGATTCAGGTCCGCATCAAGGATCAGCACCTTCTTGCCTGCCTTTGCCAAGGCATAGCCGAGGTTGGTGACGATATTGGTTTTGCCGACCCCGCCCTTGCCGCTGGTCACGCAGATAACCCGTGGCTGGGGCTCGGTGCTGTTGCGGGGCGCCGTCATTTTTTTCTTTTGGGGTTGTGCGTGGGTCATAATCCGTTCCAGTGTTTCTGCCTGATTCATAAGATCACCACGGGGTTTTTCATTGGGTCCACCTGTCTTGGGCTTCGGTGGCAAGCTCACCGGCGGCTGCCTGCCATCCCTGCCCGAACAGGGTTTGCAAGAACTCCCGGGAGGCAAGGAGGAAATCCTCCGGAACCCTCTGGCCGGTGCATAGGCAGGAAATGGGCAGCGCCGTTCCGGCCAGTAACTGGCACAGGGTGGCGTATGCCCTGGTTTCATCGAGCTTGGAGAGAATCAGTCCCTTGATCCGCAGGGGCTCATAGGTGGTGAGGATCTGTTGCAGGTCTTCTTTCTTGCAGGTGGCACTGAGGACGAGATACGGCTCTATCCCGTTTTTTAGGGAAAACCATTCCCCCAGCTCCCTGATGTGGTTCGGATCATACGGGCTTTTGCCCGCAGTGTCGATGATGATCAGATCCTTGTCCTGATGGCGAAGCAGAGCCGCCTGCAGATCCCTTTTGCGCAGGGCGATTTCGCAGGGCAGGCGCATGATCTTGGCATAGGTCCGTAACTGGTCCGTGGCCCCGATCCGGTAGCAGTCCATGGAGAGGAGCGCCACCTTCATCCCTTCATGGATGCTGTACCAGGCGGCGATCTTTGCGGCGGTCGTTGTTTTGCCTACCCCGGTGGGACCGATCAGGGCCACCACGGTGGGCGCCTTGCTGATCCCGATAGACAGCGGGGTTATCTGCAATTGGTCAATGATTTTGTCCCGCCACTGGGCAACCTGTTTCGGGTCGGGCCGGGCGCCTTTGTGGGCGGCTTTGCCTGTGGCGTGCCCCGATGTGCGGCCTTCCAGCTCTTCCTTGGCACAGTATTGCCGCCGCAGGAAATTGGCAAAGCGTAGCCTCAGGTCATTGGACTCAAAATGGACCTTTGCGGCTTTGGCAGCCTTGGTTGCCTTTTCGGTCGGCAGGGTGCGGGCGGAAAGCTCGGCGGAAAGCCTGCTGCCAAAACCGGGTTGTGCTGTGGTCAATTTCGGTGCTGCCTGGCGTGCCGTGGTTTTCGGTTGGCCCTGGCGCACGGACTGATATCCGTATCCCACCGTTTTGGGACGTCGGCCTTCCGTGCCTGGTGCTTCCGGAGGCGGCAAGGTAATCTCCGGCTCCGGGTCATATTCCATGGCCGCCACGACTTCAATCCTCGGGCCGCCTCTGGCTGAGCCGCTTTTTCCGGGAAGGTTTCGGGTTGAAAGAATAACCGCATCCTCCCCAAGTTCTTCCTTGACCATGGCCATGGCGCTGTAGGTATCCGAGGCTTCAAAACGTTTGATTCGCATCGCTGCTCCTCACTCCTCTATTTCTTGGGGTTGAGTTCGATTGTCCCCAGGGATTGCAGTTGGGTCTGCGCAGTCAACTCGTTATGGGAAAGGACCATGACGTGGGGCATGAATCTTTCCAAGAGCCGCCGGAAATGGCGGCGGATAATCGGGGAGCAGATGATGATGGGCTGATAGCCGTCCAGAGAAACCTTTTCCACCAAGGTCTTTGCCGAGGTGAGCAGGCGTTGGGCCAGGTTCGGTTCCAGATTGAGAAATACGCCCTGGTCGGTTTTTTGCAGCGATTCGCGGATCAGATCTTCGACCTGGGTGGACAGGGTAAGCACCGAAATTGTTCCCTGGTCATCGGTGAAGGAGCTGATAATGGAGCGGGCCAGCTTCTGGCGTACATACTCGGTGAGGATGTCCGGGTCCTTGCCCATGGGTGCGAAGTCGGCCAGGGTCTCGCAGATGGTCAGCAGGTCGCGCAGCGAGACCCGCTCCCGCAGGAGATTTTGGAGCACCTTCTGAACCAGGCCAAGGGGCAGCAGGCCTGGCACCAGCTCTTCCACCACTTTGGGCTGGGTCTTGGCCAGATTGTCCAGGAGTTTCTGGGTGTCTTGGCGGCCCAGCAGCTCGTCGGCATGGGTGCGCAGCACCTCGGTGAGGTGGGTGGCGATGACCGTGGAGGGATCAACCACGGTGTAGCCCGCCACCTGGGCCTCGTCTTTCTTTTCCTGGTCTATCCAGAGAGCGGGCAGCTGGAAGGCGGGTTCCATGGTGGGAATCCCTTCGATCTTCCGTTTGGCCATGCCGGAGTCCATGGCCAGCAGATGGCCCATCATGATCTCGCCGGTGGCGATCTCCACCCCTTTGAGGAGCAGGACATACTGGTCGGGTTTGAGCTGGAGATTATCGCGCACATGCAAGGGCGGGATGATCATGCCCATATCCATGGCAAACTGCCTGCGGATGGCCCGGATCCGTTCCAGCAGGTCGCCCTCTTGGGCCTCGTCAACCAGGGGAATGAGTCCGTAGCCCACTTCAAGCTGCAACACATCGAGCGGGAGCAAGCTTTCCACCGTTTCCGGCGCGCCGGGCAGCGGGGTAGCCGCTTTCTTTTCTTTTTCTGCCTCGACCTTCTGTTCTTCCTTGTCGGCGGCGGTTTTATTGAAGGCCATTAGGGAGATGGCGCCCAGAGCTATGCCCAGTATGATAAAGGGGAGATGCGGCAGACCCGGCACCAGGCCGAACATGATGATAATTCCGGAAGAAACCGCCAGAGCCTGGGGCTGGTGCCCGAATTGTTGCATGAACTCCTTGCCCATGCTCACATCGGAGGCGGCCCGGCTGACAATGATACCTGCGGAGGTGGAGATGATCAGGGCCGGGATCTGGGAGACCAGCCCGTCGCCGATGGTAAGCAGGGTGTAGGTTTCCGCCGCCTGTGCCGCCCGCATGTTCTGCATGAGGGCGCCGATGAAGAACCCGCCGATGATATTGATGACCATGATCACCAAACTGGCCACGGCCTCGCCGCGCACGAACTTGCTGGCACCGTCCATGGCTCCGTAAAACTCCGATTGGCGGCTGACTTCCGAGCGGCGGCGTTTCGCCTCCGCTTCGTTGATCAACCCGGCGTTGAGATCCGCGTCAATGGCCATCTGTTTGCCGGGCATGGCGTCCAGGGTGAAGCGGGCCGCTACCTCGGCAATACGGCCGGAACCCTTGGTGATAACGATGAAATTGATCAGCACCATGATCAGGAAGATAATGATGCCCACGGCGAAGTTGCCGCCCACTACAAAATTGCCGAAGGACTGGATGACGTGGCCCACCGCGCCCGGGCCTTCGTGGCCATGCAGCAGGATGAGCCGGGTCGAGGCGATATTGAGCGCCAGCCTGAACAGGGTGGTGATCAGGAGCAGTGAAGGAAAGGAGGAAAAATCCAGCGCGTTGGTGTTGTACATACTCATCAGCAGGATGAGCAAGCCGATGGTGATGTTGAAGGACAGCAGCATGTCGAGCAGGAAGGGCGGCAGCGGGACGATCATAACCATGAGGATGGCCACGACCCCGAGCGCCACGAAGAGGCCCGACATCTCGAAATTGACTGCGCTCAGTCCTGTTGCGGCGCCGGTGTTATCTGCCATGGATAAGCGGTCCCACGGTGAGAATAATGCCAAGGGCGGATGGACAGTGCGCTTGTTGTGCTGTTTTCATTGCCATCAGGCTCGTTTCCGTTTGACGCTGTAAACATAGGCCAAAATTTCGGCTACGGTTTGGAATAGATTTTCCGGGATGGTCTCGCCCAGGCCCACACTTTTGTACAGGGCCTGGGCCAGGGGCTTGTCTTCGACCAGGGGGATGCCGTGTTCCTCGGCGACTTCCCTGATCTTTTGGGCGATAACCCCGGCGCCTTTGGCCAGGACCATGGGCGCCGCCATGGCAAGCGTATCGTAGCGGAGAGCAATGGCCAGACGGGTGGGGTTGGTAATCACCACATCGGCCTTGGGCACCTCGGACATCATCCGTTGTCGGGCCATCTGCATCTGGATGGCCCGGATGCGTCCCTTGACGTGCGGATCTCCCTCGGTCTGTTTTGCTTCGTCCTTGATCTCCTGCTTGGTCATCTTCATTTTTTCCATGAACTGCCAACGCTGGAAAGCATAGTCTATCGCCGCGAGCACTGCAATGATCAGCGCTGATTTCAGGAAGATCCAGTAGGCAACCCTGCTCATGAAGGCAAGAATGGGCATGGGCTCCTGATCCATAAGGGGCAGGATGCCGGGCAGGGCCTTCATCACCTCCGTGTAGGAAACGTAGCCGATGATGAGCAGTTTGCCCACGGACTTGAAGACATTGGCCAGGGCCTGCTTGGAAAAGAGGCGGGCAAACCCTTGGAACGGGTCGATCTTGTCGAACTTTGGCGCCAGCTTTTCCGTGGTGAACAGGATGCCGACCTGGGCATAGTTTGCGACCAGGGCCGTGAGGAAGATGGCGCCCATGACCGGAGCGACGAGAATCCCGGTTTGGGCCATGGTTTCCCGGGTAAGCATGGTCATGTTGTTCGGGGTTATCGAAATGCTGTGCAGGTTGCCCAGGTAATACCTGAGCAGGAGGAGGAAGTGCTCCAGCATGAAATCGCTTGCATAATACAGGGTGAGCAGGCCGGCGAGCAGGACTGCGGCGGAAGGCACTTCCATGCTCTTGGCCACATCTCCTTTTTTCCGCGCCTCCTGGATGCGGCGGGAGGTGGGGGCCTCGCTTTTTTCCTGGCCGGAGGATTCGTCTGCCATTGTTCAGCCCCCCATGCCCATGGCCAGCCTGGGCAGAAGCCGGGCCAGCATTTCAAAATTCGTGATCATCAACGGCGCCAGAAACGCCAGGGATAACCCGGCAAAAATCAGGCCAACCCCAATGGTGAGCGGCAGGCCGACAATCATGATCGGGATCTGGGGAACGGTTTTGGCGACGATACCCATGGCCACATGGGTAAAAAACAGGGCGGCGCCTGCGGGGGCCATGATCTTGACGGAAAGGACGAACATGTGGGAAGCCCCCTGCATGAGTCCCTCGAAGGTGGCCTTGGTAATGGTGGCGGTGCCGGGCTTAAGCCACTCAAAGCTTTCCACTAGGGTGGAAAAAAACATGTGGTGGCCGTTGATGCCTAAAAAGATCAGGATGGCGGTGAGGTTCCAGAGCATGCCGATCAGCGAGACCTGGGTGCCCATCTGGGGGTCCATGACGCCCGCCATACCCATGCCCATCTGGACGCCAACCATCTGGCCGGCAATCTCCGTGGCGGCAAAGACGCACCGGGCAAAAACGGCCAGGGTCGCGCCCAACAGGACCTCGGTGAGGACAAGCACGACAAAGCCAAGGGGCGGCCCGCTTATCAGGCGCGGGTTTACGTGAACTATCGGCAGCAGGACCAGGGCGGTCATCAGGGCCAGGAGGATTTTGACCTGGGTCGGAACGGCTGTCGAACCGAGGACGGGCATGAAAAACAACAGCGGCGCCACTCGGGTCAGGATAATGACCAGGGACAGGAGTTGGGTCAGGGTCCAGTTGAGTAGCGCGGCTTCGGGCATGGATGTCGGCTCTTAAGTCAACGGATGATATTCGGCAGATTCACGATCAACTCATGGGTGTAATCCACCAGCTTGGTGATCATCCAGGAGGAAAGAAACAGCAGGGTGGCAAAGACGGCCACGATCTTGGGGACAAAGGTCAAGGTCATCTCCTGGATTTGGGTGACCGCCTGAAAAAGAGAGATCAGCAGGCCGACCACCATGGCCACCAGCAACACCGGGGCGGAAAGCAGCAGGGTCAGAATGACGGCATTTTGGGTCAGGGTGATGGCTTCGGAGGGAGTCATAGATTACACCACAAAACTTTTAACCAGAGAGCCCACAATCAGGTACCAGCCATCCACCAGCACAAAAAGCAGAAGCTTGAAGGGCAGGGAGACCATGACCGGAGGCAGCATCATCATACCCATGGACAGCAGGATGCTGGCCACCACCATATCGATGATCAGGAAGGGCAGAAAGAGAACAAAGCCGATGGTGAAAGCGGTTTTGAGCTCGCTGATCATGAAGGAGGGGATAAGTACGGCGGTGGAAACCTCGTCCTTGTTTTTTGGCTTGGGGGTCTTGGCCAGGGAAAGGAAGAGTTCGAGGTCTTTTTCCCTGGTCTGTTTGAACATGAAGGCGCGCACCGGTTTTGTCGCCGCCTCAAGGGCCTGTTCCGCATTGATCTGCTCCGCCATGTACGGTTTGATGGCGGTGGCGTTGACCTCGGTGAAAACCGGGGTCATGATGAACATGGTCAGGAAGAGGGCCAGGCCGACCAGGACCTGGGTCGGCGGCACCTGCTGGGTGCCGAGGGCTTGGCGCAGAAAAGAAAAGGCGATCACCAGCCGGGTGAAGGAGGTCATCATCAACAGGATGGCCGGGGCCATGGAGAGCACCGTGAACAGCAGGAGGATCTCGATGAGGGCGGAAACCTGTTTGGGGTTCTGGGCCTCGCCCACGCCGATCTGTAGGGTGGGCAGGGTCACGGCGTTGCTGGTGCCGGGGCAAGCGAGGATGAGTCCTGCGAGTAGACCGAGGAGAATGGGCCAGGATGGCACTTTATTCCGCATGGGCAGACCTCTCCTTTTTTTGCTTCAATCCGGAAATGCCTTGGCTAGCCTTGTTGAGCATGGAGGCAAAAGAGGCGTCCAGGGCGGAAGGCGTTTTTCGGGAATGCGCAGCCTCCGTGAGGCGATCATTGGCATCAAGGGTGGCAAGCAGGGTAATCTTCTGCTCGGTGAGGCCGACCACCAGATAAGCACCTGCCACCTCCAGAACGCTCACCTGTTTTTTGGGGGCCAGCATCTGACTGTCGAGAACGGTGATAAGGCCTTCCTGTCTGGAGCCGACCCGGACCAGGCCCATTTTCCTGATCCAGAACAGCAGGAGGAGCATGAGCCCCACCACAAGGATGAGTGAGCCAATGGTTTTGAAGATGGTGGTGGTCAGGGAAAGCGTTTCCTGGCTGCCGGTGAGGCTGGTGGGAATCGCAGCGGGGGCACTCTCAACGGTCCCGTCGCCGAGCGGTTCGCCAGCAAGGAGCATGAGCGGAAAGAAGAGGTGATACAGCAGGTTTGCCCCCAAGGAGGCCAGTGCCTTTCTTGGGGACGGTCCTGGTGTGGATGATGGTTGCCAGTTCTTCATAATGGTTCTATCCACTCAGGTGCTCACTTATTTGCTTACGGCAGCGATAGGGCGATGGCTCAGCCGATGTTCTTGATCCGGTCCGCCTGGCTGATGATCTCCGTGATCCGGACGCCGAACCGCTCATTGACCACGATTACCTCGCCTTTGCCCAGCAGCTTGTCGTTGACAAAGATTTCCACTGGTTCGCCCGCTGCTTTGTCGAGTTCTACCACCGACCCTTGGGTCAGTTGCAGCATCTTGTTGATGATCATGCTGGTCCGCCCCAGTTCCACGGTGACGTCCAGGGGAATATCCAGCAGAAAATCAAGGTTCTGGCTGCCAGCCGTGGCGGTGGTCATGGTGCCGCCCAATTCGGCAAAGGCAGGGGCCTGAGCCCCCCCAGCACCTTCGTGTTCGCTCAAGGCGGCAGCCCAATCATCTCCGGCTCCCTCTGTTTCAGCCTTTGTGTCGGCGGCGTCCAACGGGTCGTCAGCCATGGTGTTTCTCCTTTTTCAGGTGATCTTCTCTAGCATAGGCACAGGCGCTGTCCGGCATTCGCCGAAAAAAAGCGCGTGCTGCTTATTCCCTGTTCGGGTCAAGAACCTTTTTCTTGATGAGCAGCGCATTGTTGCCGCGATGCACACCCGGGGTTCCCATGTATTTTCTTTCTCCGGCGACAAAGGCCGGCAGGAGGTCGTCGGTGCGACGTTCCAGCTGAATGATGTCGCCGACCACCAGTTCCATGACATCGCCTGCGGAAATGGTGGCGTTGCCCAGTTGCACGACAAAGTCCACCGGGATGTTCTTGATGTTTTCCGAGAGGACGCGCTTGATGCTGATATCCTCGTCACTCTGCTCCCGCTGGAAGGTGGTAAGGAGCTTGCCCTTGACCGACTCCAGGTTGCTCATGGGGATGCAGACCGTGATGCTGCCCACGGCCCGGTCCATGTCCACATCGTAGCGACTGATGATCACCACGTCTTCGGGCTGGCAGATCTTGGCGAACTGCGGGTTGATCTCGCTACGGATGTACTGAACCTTCAGGGGCTGGAGGGAGTACCAGGCTTTTTCCAGATCGCTGAGCAGGAGATTGACCACCCGCCGGATGAGCCGTTGTTCGATGGCCGTGAAATCGCGGCCCTCAATGCGGATGTTTCTGGTGCCGGTGCCGCCCAGGAAGTTCTCCACCAGGGTAAAGACCAGCTTGGGTTCGAGGACGATGAGGGCGCTGCCCCGAAAGGGCGCCATCCGGAAGATTTGCAGGCTGCTCGGCACCGGCAGGGTGCGGACAAAGGCCCCAAAACGCTCAAGCTCCAGGGGGGCGGAGGTCAGGTCGATGATCCGGCGCAGGGTGGTGGAGAGCGAGGTGCGCACCGCACGCATGAAGGCATCGGAAATCGCCTCCATGGCCGGCATCTTGACCTGGACGATTCGTTCCTGTCGGGTAAAATCGTAGGCCTGATAGCCAAGGGCATCAGCGTCAATGGCTTCTTCGGGCTCTTCGATCTCGCCGCCGGAAATACCCTTGAGTAGCGCGTCAACCTCGTCCTGGCTGAGAATCTGTTCCATGGCGTTTTACTAGGTGTCGTGGGCTGTTGTTTCGCGTTAACGTGCAGGAGCCAAGGCTACTGCACGACAAATTCCGTAAAATAAATATTCTTGATATGGTCGGGTCGCATGATCTCGTTGAAGCGCTCCAGCAGCTCATCGCGCACCCGAATCTTGCCCTCCGGAGTCATGATTTCTTCAAAGCCAAGGCTGGTGAGCATCATAATCACCATATCGCGCAGCTTGGGCGAGACCTTGGTGGCTTTGTCCACGGCCTCTTTGTTTTCAAGCTCCAGTTCGATCTTGACCTTGAGGTAGCGTTTGCCTTTCGGATCGGCCAGATTGACGACAAAGGGTTCCATGACCAGCATCTCCCCGATCACCGGGGGGGCGCCTTTTTTGGTCTCCTGACTGGCAACCTCTTCAACTGCCGGTTTGTGGGCCAGGAGTTTGGTATAGGCGAAAAACCCTCCGCCGCCGAGGACGAGGATGCCTACGCCAAGGATGATGAAAAAACCCATCTTGGATTTCTTGTTGGGAACCTGCTCTGTTGCCGGTGGGTCTTTTTCCGCAGCCATGGTTGAGTCTCCTCGAGGAAAAAGGAAGGTCGGAAAAGTCCGGAGCCCTCTCTTGAGTTTGGTTGTAAAGCAAGCATTGTGCCGCGAGGCTTTTATTGTGTATAACAGTATATGTAAATTATCGGTAATTCAATGTATTTCTGGAAAATAGCCAGCAAGGGCGGACTTTTTTCGGGGCTGATGTCCGGCAATCTTTCGTCATAATTTTGACCGCCACCGGGCCAAGCGTCAAAAAAACATCGGGGATCGGCAAAAATGCATGATGGCAATACGGGGTATTGCGGCCTGGCCGGCAAAAGACACGGCTGTTGTGCCAACGGCGTGTAATAACCAGGAAGTCTGGCAGGAGGGGGCATGGAACTCAACGCATGTGAGGTTGGCCTGGTGGCCTGTGACCAGTATGACCGCCGGTTGCTGAAAGGACGGGTGGAGGCGTTGTGCAATGCCCTGGGCTTTAGGGTTTCTGCCGGCAGCCGGGTGCTGCTCAAGCCCAATCTGGTTACTGCGGTGCGGAATAAAGGCTTGGCCTGCACCCATCCTGAGGTTGTCGCGGCGGTGGCGGAGTGGTTTCTCGATCAGGGGGCCAAAGTGCAGGTTGGCGATTCCCCTGCCTTTGGCACGGCTCTGGGCGTCATGGCGGCCTGCGAGATCAGCGCGGCACTTAAGGGTCTGCCGGTGACCATGATCAATTTCGAGGAGCCGCAGGCGGTTCGCCTCGCCTCCGGGTTGTCCGTCGGGGTGGCGCGGGCGGTGGGCGAGTGCGATTTGTTGGTCAACCTGCCAAAGATCAAGGCCCATGGTCAGCTGTATCTGTCCCTGGCGGTGAAGAATTATTTTGGGGCAGTGGTCGGGTTCCGCAAGTCTTGGCTTCATGCCCGGTATGGTGATCTCGACAACCGGTTCGAGGCCATGCTGGTCGATCTTCTCGCCGTGCTGCCTGCGGGGATTACCCTGGCCGATGGGGTGGTGGCCATGCATGTGGACGGTCCGGTAGGGGGCAAGCCATTTCCCCTGCACCTGTTGGCTGGAGGACTCAATCCCGTGGCCCTGGACACAGGATTGATGGCCGTGCTTGGCCTTCCCCCGGAGGCAAGCCCTGTCTGGCGGGAATGCCGGCGGCGTACTCTTGCCGGGAGCACACTCACGGAGCTGTCTTTTCCGCTTGCCAGGCCGGAGGAGGTTGCGGTGCAGGGATTTCAGGCCCCGTCTCGTCTGAGATCGGTGAGTTTTAATCCCTGGCGGCTCTTGCGAGGCGCTGTGAAAAGGGCCATGGCCAGGTAGGGCGCGGCGAGCCAGACACCGATGCGCGGGAAAGTCTTCTTTACTTTCCCGCCTGAAAATTTTATCGTGGCCAGCACATTTGATACTCAGAAACCTTCTACAGGGACAGTTATAGAGAGGAGTAGTGGTTATGTACAATTTACGGGGGAAAGTGGGCTTGGTAACCGGCAGTTCGCGGGGGATCGGCAAGGCAATCGCGCTGCGGCTTGCGGAAAACGGGGTTGATCTGGTGGTGAACTACGTGCGCCACCGGCAGGATGCGGAGGCCACTGCCCGTCTTATCGAGGAAAAAGGGGCGCGGTGTGTGGTGGTCAAGGCCAACGTGGCTAATGACGAGAATCTGCAGTCCATGTTCGCCGTGATCAAAAGCGAATTCGGCCATCTGGATTTTCTCATCAGCAATGCTGCCTCCGGCGTTTTGAAGCCGGCGCTTGAGCTGAGCAGCCGCCATTGGAATTGGGCCATGGAGATCAACGCCCGAGCCCTGCTTTCCCTTACCCAGCAGGCCGTGCCGCTTATGAGCAAGGGGGCCAGGATCATGGCGGTTTCCAGCATGGGCGCGGTGCGGGCCGTGGAAAATTACACGGCCGTGGGTGCCTCCAAGGCGGCGCTTGAGTCGTTGGTCCGCCATCTCGCCGTGGAGCTGGGACCCATGGGGATCAATGTCAATACCATCAGCGCCGGTGCCGTGGATACCGAGGCCTTGAAAAAATTCCCCAACCGAGAACAGATTCTCGACGGCGCCTTACAACGAACGCCCTTGGGGCGGCTTACCACCCCAGAGGATGTGGCAAATGTCGCCCTGTTTCTCTGCAGTGAGCTGGCCGCCATGATCCAGGGGCAGACCATCGTCGTGGACGGTGGTTATTCCATCCGGGCCTGAGCCCGATTTATGGAAGCATTTCGGACACAGGAGCGACTGATCCTTGCCTCGGGTTCGCCCCGGCGGCGCGATTTTCTTGCCGAATTGGGCTTGGTCTTTGAGGTGCGGGTGACGGACATCGACGAGACCCCCAAGCCCGGTGAGCAGCCCGTTGATTTTGTCGCGCGCCTGGCTCAGGAAAAGGCCCTGGCCGTGGATATTCCAGAGGCCTGGATTTTGGCCGCCGATACCGCAGTGGTGGTGGACGGGGAAATCCTCGGCAAGCCAAGCGATAAAGAGGAGGCCTGTGCCATGCTCATGCGGCTCTCCGGCCGCTGGCATGAGGTCTGGACCGGATTCTCTCTTTGGCACCAAACAACCGGGGAGGGGTGCACGCAAACAGTCTGCACCAGGGTCCGGTTCATGCCGCTCACGCCGGAGTTGTGCCGGGCCTACGTCCGTACCGGAGAACCCCTGGACAAGGCGGGGGCATACGGGATCCAGGGCAAGGGTTGTTTTTTGGTCCCGGAAATCAGCGGTTCCTATACCAATGTGGTGGGCTTGCCCATGGCCGAGGTTTTGGAAGCGCTATTGCACCATAAGGTAATTGCGCTGATGGATGGTTTGTGAGAAGATCATCACAGCCATGGACACCTCGGAACCGAATATCTTCGTTGCCCGCCAGCCTATCTTCAAGAGGAACAAGGAGGTGTTCGCCTACGAGCTGCTCTTCCGTTCCGGCCTGACCAATTATTTCGATCCCCTGCAGGACGGCGAAGAGGCCACCTCCAAGGTCATCACCAACAGCTTTCTCCTCATCGGCATTGCCACCATCACCGAAGGCAAAAAAGCCTTTATCAATTTCAGCGAAGAGATGCTGCTCCAGGGCTATCCCTCCCTTTTTCCCAAAGAGATCGCCGTAGTTGAGGTGCTGGAAACGGTGGGCGCTACGCCCGAGGTCGTAGATGCTTGCGAGAAGCTGGTCGGAGCAGGGTATGTTTTGGCCCTGGACGATTTCCTCTACGAAGACCGCTTTCTGCCGCTTATCAAGTTGGCCAAAATCATCAAGTTTGATATCCGCCAGATGAGCTTGCCTGAGCTTGAGCGGCAGGCAAAGATCGTCAGCCGCCACAACGTGAAGCTGCTGGCGGAGAAAATCGAAACCTTTGAAGAGTTTGAAGCCACCAAGAAGCTGGGCTTTGATTTGTTCCAGGGGTATTTTTTCAGTCGTCCCCAGATCATGGAGGGGCGGGATATCCCCGGTTCCAAGCTCCATTACCTGCAGGTGCTGAAAGTAATCCAAGATGAGGATTACGATTTCGCCGAGCTTGCCAAGTTTGTCAGCCGTGATGTTTCCCTGGCTTACAAGTTACTCAAGTATGCGAATTCCGCCTATTTTGCCAGGCGGCAGAAGCTGGACAGCATCGAGATGGCGGTGGCCATGTTGGGGCAGCTTACCCTACGAAAATGGCTGTCGCTGATGATGCTTTCCTACCTCGCCGATGACAAACCGTCCGAACTGCTAAATCTGGCCGCCTTTCGGGGGAGTTTCTGCGAATTGATCGCCGACCAGCTTCTGGGTCGGCGCAAGGAGGCGGGGATGTTCCACACGGTGGGAATGTTCTCGTTACTGCCGGCCATGCTTGACAAGGCCATGGCGGATATCCTGCCGGAGCTGGCCTTGCCCGAGGCGATCCAGGAGGCGTTGCTCTCCGAGGTTGCAACCCCTCTTTCCCGCACCCTCAGACTGGTCATGGCCTACGAACGTGGCGACTGGGAAAAGACCGCCGTCCTGGCGAAAAAAATCAAAATCAATCTTGATTCCCTGCCCTTGCTCTACGAGCAGGCCATTGAAATCGCCCAGGTCCAGCTTACTGATTGATGGCATTCATCTTTGAGAAATCGCCGATTTGCAAAAAGAGTTGGGCGATGGCGGTCAGCAGATTCAATCGGTTGGCGCGCACGTTCTCGTCCTCCGCCATGACCATGACCTCCTCAAAAAAGGTATCAACCGGTTCCTTCATTTTGAGGATCACGGTCAGGGCCTTTTCGTAATTGCTGGCTTCAAGCAGGGGGGCGGTCTCCTGACGAACAGCCAGGTAAGCCGCATGGAGCTTTTGCTCGGCAGATTCGGTGAGCAGCTCCGCTTGCACCGAGGTCTCGCTGTTATCCTTGATGATATTGATCACCCGTTTGAAAGCCCCGGCCAGAACGGTAAACGCCTCCTGGCCGCTGATGGCCATCAGGGCGTTGATCCTCCGCTTGCAGTCCAGCGGATCGTCGAAGGAGACCGAGGTGACCGCTTCCACCGCTTCGGCGGGGATTCCCTGGCCGGTAAGATCATTGCTGAAACGGCCCTTGATGAACTCGAGCACGTTGCGGCGGGCCTCGGCCTGGGGAACGGTCAGCTTGTCGCCATAGAGGGGGAGCGCCTCGTCCACGAATTCGGCCAGGGAGAGGCTGAAGCCCATGGCGTTGATGATATGTAGCAGCCCCAGCGAGAGGCGGCGCAGACCAAACGGGTCTGCGGTGCCGGTGGGGATCTGGCCGATGCCGAAGCAACCGGCGATGGAGTCAAGTCTGTCGGCCATGCCCACCAGTGCCCCAGGGATTGAAACGGGCAGCGTGCCTCCGGCCCTGACCGGCAGGTAATGTTCCCGGATGGCCGTGGCAACCTCCGGCGCTTCGCCGCTGAGCAGGGCGTAATCCTGGCCGATTGATCCTTGGAGAGAGGGAAACTCCCCGACCATGTCGGTCAGCAGGTCTGTCTTGGCAAGGTGGGCGGCTCGTTCGGCATGGGCCAGGTGTTCCGGCGCAAGCTTTTTGGCCAGCAGCCCGGCCAAGGCGGTAACGCGTCGGGTTTTGTCAAGCATGGTTCCCAGTTTGTGCTGGAAGATGACACCGGAGAGGTCTTCGACTCGATCCGCCAGGGTCCGGCGCTGGTCCTCCTTGAAGAAGAAAAAAGCATCCTCCAGCCGCGCCCGGATCACCCGTTGGTGGCCATCGGCGGCAAGCTTTGCATCCTTGGTGCCCGTGTTGTTCACTGCGATAAAATGGGGCATGAGCTTGCCCGCTGCGTCAACCACGGCAAAGTATTTCTGGTGCTCCCGCATGGAGGTGATCAACACCTCGCGGGGCAGGGCGAGAAAACGTTGCTCAAAGGTGCCGCAAAGGGCAAAGGGTTTTTCCACCAGGTTGCACACCGTGTCCACCAGCTCGTCATCTGGAAGAATTGTCCCATCCACCTGTTGGGCTGCCTTGGTGACCTCGGCAAGAACCGCAGTGCGGCGTTCCGTGGGCTCCACCATGACCTGGGCTGTGCGCAGGGTTTCGACATAGTCGCTAAAACAGGAGGCCGGGAAAGAATCCTTGGCCATGAATCGGTGGCCGCGGGTGGTATTGGCGCTGGTAATGGTGTCCAGGGAGAAGGACACGGTCTTGCCGCCATAGACGGCCAGCAGCCACTGGATCGGGCGGGCAAAGCTGGTGCGGCCTGCTCCCCAGCGCATGGATTTGGGGAAGTTGAGGCTGGTGACCACCTCGGGCAGCAGCTCGGCAAGGAGTTCTGAGGTTGGGCGTCCGATTTGCTCGACGCGCACCATGAGGTACTCGCCCTTGGGCGTTGCCATGATTTGCAGGGCCTCGACCTCGACCCCGTTTTTTTTGGCAAAGCCGATGGCTGCCTGGGTGGGCTGGCCATTTTGGTCAAAGGCTGCCTTTTTTGGGGGGCCGAGTATTTCCTCTTCCCGATCCGGCTGGCGTTCGGCCAGGCCGCTGATCGCTACGGCAAGGCGCCTTGGGGTAGCTGCGGTGCGCAGGCTGGAATAGGGCAGGGCCAGAGCGGTGAGCCGGTCGCCGAGGATTTTTTCCAATTGAGCAAGGGCCGGCATGATATAGCCGGCCGGGATTTCTTCGGTGCCGATTTCAAAGAGGAGTTCGTGTTGCATGGGATAGTTTCTCGCGATATTTTTTAATAGTTGGCTTGGCGAAGGTGTTCAGGACACGGCCATAGTGTTGCCATCCTGCCATTCCAAGGAGGCAAAGGTGTTATAGCCCTGCGAAAGGTTTTCCACCAGGATGGAAAACCAGGCGATGGCCGGATGGTTTTCAAGCTTGCGGCCAAGGGCCGTGGTAATGCTTTCCACGGAAAGGGTGTATTCCGTGCAGTCTGTGGCCGTGGGCCAGCAGAGGTCGTGGGAAGTCACCTCTTCCACCAGTTGGATGATATCCTCGATCCAGATGAAATTTTTGAATCGCAACCGGATGGTGGCCCTGCCCCAGTGACCGAGGGAGCGGGGCAACCCCTGTCCAACCTGGGACGGAAGCGGCGGGGAGATGGGCACCTGAATTTCCAGGGTGAGATCGTCGGTTTTGTCCAAGGAACCATGCATGGTGCAGCGGTATTCGTTCATGCCCACCGACTGAGTTTGCGTGGAGGATTTCTGTAAAAAATAGGGAAAGGTGATTTCCATGTGGGCCGCTTCTGCCTGGAGCTTGATTTTCATCTCCTCAAGAATGCGATGAAAGCTTTCCAGGTTTATCTCGCCGTGGAACCGGTTGAGGATCTCCACGAACCGGCTCATGTGGGTACCCTTGAACTGGTGGGGCAGATTGACGTACATATTGACCGTGGCCACGGTCTTCTGGGTCTTCCTGGCCTTGTCCTTGACCGTGATCGGGTAGGAGATGTTCTTTACACCGACCTTCTTGATGTTGATCTGGCGGTAATCACGCTGGCCTTGGATATCTTTCATGTCGTTCATTGGGCAGGGGGTCCGGCGGGGCGTTGCGGTGCTGATATTTAGAAAAAGAGCTGTGATCGGCAAAGCCGTTGCGCGATGGCGGCTCAAAATGGGATTTTTTTGGCCGAGCGCCCGTTCGTCATCGGCTCTCAGGCAAGATGTTTCTTCACTGCGGCCTTGAGTTCGTCCATGTTGGATGATTTGACGATGTACTCATCGGAAGCCCAGGTGGCCAGATCCTGTTTGAATTCCTGGTAGGCGGAGCTCAGGATGACCGGCAGGGAGGGATTCATTTCCTTGATCTGGCGCAGGACGTCGATTCCGTTGATGCCGGGCATATTGATATCGAGGATGACAAGATCCGGCTGAATGACTTTCAGTTGGGTCAGGCCTTCTTCCCCGGAGAGCGCCGAGTGCACTTCGTATCCTTCTTCTTCCGGCTCTTCGCGGTACAGGAGATGGATGCTGTCTTCGTCATCAACAAGCAGTATTTTTTTCATTGATCCCCTCCCTGCTGTCTTGCAAGGGCTGTGAGGGTTGTTGTTCTTAAGCCTTCGCTCAAATCGTCGCTTCTTTTAAAAATTGGGCCGCTTCTTCCGGCGGGATGGGGTTGATGTAAAACCCTGATCCCCATTCAAAACCGGCAATCATCGTCAGCTTAGGCATGATCTCGAAATGCCAGTGGTAATGCTCAAGGGGCTGTGAGCGTAAGGGTGCGCCATGCAGGACAAAATTGTAGGGAACATTGGGGATGCAAGCGTTCAGACGGCGCATGCACTCGGAAAAAATCGCGGTGAGCGCCTGAAAATGATCGTCATCCATGGCAAGATAGGAAGAGGCATGGCGTTTGGGCAGAACCCACATCTCAAAAGGTGAACGGGGTGCATAGGGAACAATGGCGATGAACAGGTCGTTTTGTGCCACCACCCGCTGGTTCTGGTTCATTTCCTGCCGGATAATGTCGCAGAAGATGCAGCGTTCTTTGTACTTGTAGTAGGAAAAACTTCCATCAAGCTCGGAACTGATCATGCGTGGGACAATGGGCAGGGCAATGAGCTGGGAGTGGGAGTGTTCCAGCGAGGCTCCGGCTGCGGCGCCGAAATTTTTAAAAACCATGACGTAACGGAAACGCGGGTCCTGGGCCAGATCGAGCAGGCGATCCCGGTAGGCGAGAAAAACCTTGACCATGCGTTCCGGCGGCAGGCTGGTGAAGGTCTCATTGTGGTCCGGGGTTTCGATGATGACCTCATGGGCCCCGATCCCGTTCATCCGGTCGTAGAGCCCATCGCCTTCCTTGTTGAGATTGCCCTCGATGACGAGAGCGGGGTATTTGTTGGGGACAACCCGCAGATCCCAGCCCGGTCTGTTGGCCTGATGGCCAGCGCCGCTACTGTAACTCAGAACTTCCGGAGGTGTTGTGTTTTCGTTGCCTGGGCACAGGGGGCAGAACCCTCCTCTGCCCTCGCTTTTTTCGACAATGAAATCAGTGGGACGCTTTCCGCGTTCGGTGGAAATGATGATCCAGCGGCCAATGATCGGGTCTTTGCGGAGTTCAGGCATCGCGGTCTCTTATAAGCCTTTTTGCGCTCTTTCCTGGTTTTCCTGGAGGGTCTTGCATTCAATGCATTGGGTTGTCACCGGCCGTGCCTCAAGGCGTTTGGCCGAGATCTCGTCGCCGCATTCATCGCAAATGCCGTAGGTACCTTCATCAATGCGTTCGATCGCTTCCCTGATCTTGGCAATCAGTTTGCGTTCGCGGTCACGGATGCGAAGCTCGAAACTCCGATCGGATTCGGCGCTGGCCCGGTCGGTGGGGTCGGGATAATTTTCCGTGCTGTCGGTCATCTCGTGGATGGTTTTTTCAGCCTCCTGCAAAAGATCGTGACTCATGGTCTCCAGCTTCTGGCGAAAATACTCAAGTTGTTCTCTGTTCACGGTCTTACTCCCTTGGTATATCTGGGGCTTGCGTTATCCCTGCCGTTGAAAGCTTCCGCTTTTGCCCCCGATTTTCCTTTCCAGTCTGATGTTATTAATGATCATGCCTTTGTCCACAGCCTTACACATATCATAAATGGTCAGAGCGGCAACCGAGACGGCGGTGAGTGCTTCCATCTCGACCCCGGTTCTGCCGGTTATTCCCACGGTAGCGGTAATGCCTATGGTGTGTGTTGCCTCATTCAGATCAAAGTCAACGGTCACCTTGTTGATGGCCAGAGGGTGGGCCAAGGGAATCAGGGCATCGACCTTTTTTGCGGCCATGATTCCTGCGAGGCGGGCGACCCCGAGCACGTCGCCTTTGGCAATATTTCCTTCTCGCACCAGATGAAACGCCTGGGCTGAGAGGGAAATGGTACCGGAAGCGGTTGCTTCGCGTACAGTCTCGCTTTTTCTGCCCACGTCAACCATGTGAGCATTTCCGGCTTCATCAAAATGAGTAAGTTGGT
>JAPLJG010000087.1:0-6858 GCA_026388735.1 Deltaproteobacteria bacterium | reverse complement strand
TTGGTTTCCTGTCACGGTCTGGTCGTTCATTGTCGCTGTCCCGAGAGGAAGAATCAAGCTTTTTCATCGGCGAATTTGTGAAGGATTTTTTTGAAAAATCCTTCTTCTTCCTGAGTAGCACCCCTTTCCCTTTGTAGCGTGTCAAATTCTGTGAGAAGTTCTTGCTCTCTCGCGGACAGTTTTTTCGGGATGACAACCTTGATTTCAACGACCATGTTTCCAGGGCTTCCGCCCCGGAGCGAGGGAACGCCTTCGCCTTTCAGGGTGAAGATATCCTCTGGCTGGGTGCCAGCGGGGATTACCAGTTGCTTGGTGCCGTTGATGGTCGGCACCTCTACGGTGGCGCCCAGTGCGGCCTGCACCATGGTCAGGGGGAAGAGGCAGTGGATCTGGTTGTCCTCCCGCAGGAAGAACTCATGGGGTTCCACATGCATGATTACATAGAGGTCGCCTGGCTGGCCTCCCTTGCGTCCGCCCTCGCCTTCGCCCCGCAACCGCATCCGGGCCCCGGTGTCGATTCCGGCCGGAATCTTCAGGGACACCTTTTTCGTTTTCTTGAGCAGTCCTTCGCCATGGCAATCATTGCATGGTTCGGTAATGATCGTGCCTTCGCCGTGGCATTTCGGACAGGCGGTCTGCACCCGGAAAAAGCCCTGGGCATGCACCACTTGACCGTGGCCTTTGCAGGTGGTGCAGGTGGTCGGCTTGTGGCCGGGGCGCAAGCCGGTTCCGTCGCAGGTCCAGCAAGTTTCTCTCTTGGTGATCTCGATCTCTTTTTCAGCGCCGTGCATCGCATCCATGAAGCTGATGCCCAAGTCATAGCGCAGGTCGTTTCCCTGGACGGGGCCATGACGTCTTTGCGCGGAACGGCCCCCGAACATGTCGCCGAAGATATCGCCAAAGCTTGAGAAGATATCCTCGAAATTGCCTGGTCCGCTGTAGCCGCTGTCTTTCAGGCCGGCGACCCCGTAGCGGTCGTAAATCTTCCGCTTTTCCAGGTCGCCAAGAATTTCATAGGCCTCGGCGGCTGATTTGAATTTATCTTCAGCAGCCTTGTTTTCCGGATTTTTGTCCGGATGGTATTTCATGGCCAGCTTGCGGTACGCTTTTTTTATGTCCTCGGCAGCCGCATCCGAAGAGACACCGAGTATTTTGTAAAAATCGGTTTCCATCAGTTATAGGGAGGCCTGTTCTGTCTGTTCCTCTCCCTTCTGTGGGGTCGGGGCAGGAGTGTCCTCTTTGGTGGCGGCAAAATTTTTGATGGTGGCAAAGCTGATCTGGCCGGAGGCAATTTCGCGCAGAGTGGCGACAATTTCCTTGTTTTTGCATTTCACCAGAAAAGGCGCGTTCTTGCGGTGCTGCTTAACCCGCTCAACGGCAAGATGGATAAGGGAAAAACGATTCTCATTGCCTATCTGGCTCAGGCAGTCTTCGACGGTGATACGGGCCATAATACAACTCCTCCTGTGGGAAATCTCCCGTTGGGTATCGCGGTAGTATAAACTTCGAAACTATAATCCATCCCGGTTTTTTGGCAATGATTTTTTCTGCCGACCATCGATCCGCCAAGAAATTGGCAGGATTATGGCGGGTATTTCCCTCGTGGATATGTACACCCTTTGCAGATTGTGCGGGAAAGTGCAGGGGGGAATATTGGCGTGGTGGCATGGAAAATGCTTATAATCAAGGCGAGATTGAAAAAAAAGGTGGGCGGGGCAGTTGGGCCAGAAAAAAATTCCTTGTTGGGATGTGGGTTTCCGCTTTGCTGTTGGGATAAGCAGGAAAAAAATTCCCATACCAGGTTGTATGCAAGGCAGTCATTTTATTGACCTGAAGGCTTTGTTTCGTGGTGCGAGAGCACAGAGGGCGAGAGTATGCAGAAAATCATGGCAGGGTTGTTGCTCATCGGTTGCTGTGGCTGTTCCGGAGGAATACACAGTAATTTGGTCGAGGTTGACATGCGGCTTGCCTCGCCAATGTTCGGGGAGGGCCAGCGGGTGCCCGTGGTCTACCCAGGGAGAAACGGGGTTTCGGATGATCCTATGGTTCAGGCCTTTGGCCCTTCCTGGCGGAGTATGGAAAAGGATTATCCTGCCTACAATTTTAATCCCTGACCGGGGGAGATGGAAATGATGCTCAGACAATTGCTTGCGGTTTTGCTGGCCTTGGGATGTGTTGTAACCCCCGCGCTGGCCGATGACGGTCAACTTCCTGACGCTACTGCAAATGGGGGGATGTTTCAGGAGCGGCAGCGCCCCACACCGGCCTATCGCCCGTATTTCTACAATTATCCCCATGCGATTCCGGCAGACTATGTGTTCCGCACTGCACGGGTTTTCTCGCCGCAGAATATGTCCTCTTCCATTTTGCCTGGCTTTGGTTCCGGCCAGACAGGAGGTTCCGCCGGAAATGCCGGACAGGGCGCTGTCCTGCAGGCCAAGATCAACCAGCTGGGCAAGGCGCTCATTGCCAATGCCAGCGAGGTGGTGGCCGATGAGTATGTGGTGGCGGTGAGCACCTTTGTCAGTCTTGACAATCTGTACGCCACCTCCTCCTTGGGCCGGTTTCTGGGCGAGCAGTTGCTCTCCACTCTGCAACAGGCCGGGCTGGAGGTGATTGAGGTGCGAAAAACTCCGGGCATGATGGTGAGCCCGTACCACGGCGAGTATGCGTTGTCTCGGAGCATGGATGAGATCAGCCTTGTGCAGGAAGCCCAAGCCGTGGTGGTGGGAACCTATGCCGTGGCCGGGCAGGAGATCTTTGTCAACGTCCGATTGTTGCGCAACGCGGATAACAGAGTTCTTTCCTCCGCCAGTATGGTTTTGCCCATTGACGGGATGACCGCCAATCTGTTGGCTAATGAAAGCATGCCCGCTTCCACCCGTACCGCGCAGGTCGGAATCCGGCAGTTTCCGGAAGAGGGCCAGGTCGTGCCCCCGCCCCCGGTAAAAAAAGCGACGAAGAAAAGTGCCGCGAAGCGCCCCGTAAAGCGTCCCGTAAAGAAGGATTGCCCATGAAAAATATCAGGAAGATGGTTAACGGATTCGGGGTGTCGCTGTTTCTCGGCTGCACCCTGCTCATGGCTGGATGCGTGCCCCAGGCGACTACAGGCGGCACCGCCTCGGTGGTTACTCCGGACTTTTTCGGGGTGGGGGAGGAATTGGCCTTGCAGTTGACTTCCGGCATGCGCGGCGCAGGGGGCGGTCAGCGGTTGATCTTGACCACGGTGGTTGATCTCGACAACCTCTATACCACCACCCGGTTTGGTCGGACCCTGACTGAGGCCCTGTCCACCAGTCTGTTCCGCCATGGGTTTGGCGTGGTGGAGATTCGCAAATCTGCGGAACTTCTCATCCGGGACAACCGGGGCGAGTTAATGCTTACCCGAGACGCCAAGCTTTTGGCCAAACAGCAACAGGCGGCGGCCATCCTCACCGGCACCTATTCGCTGACCCCGACCACGGTAATCCTCAACCTCCGGCTGCTCGATGCCGGTTCCCAGCAGGTGCTTTCCGTGGCAGGGCTTGAGTTGCAGCGCAGCCGCAATATCAATTATCTCCTAGCGGCAGGAGACGGCGGCGCCCTTGGCGATGCGCTGCTCTCCGCCAAAGAACGCTGAGGAGGTCGTAACTGCCCAGCAGCACCACATCTGCTTTGTCATCGGCCTGCTCATGTGCAATAGCACACTTCGCAGACCTCTTTCGCGCATCTGTGGCACTGCTGAACAGTTACCTTTCGTGGTCTTTTAATTCCGGCATCAAGCTGGATAGTTATTAGGAGGGCGGTATGCGGAAAATTATCGTGGGTGCGTTTCTTGGCCTGCTTCTTGTCGGGTGTGCAGCAGGCCCCAAAAACTGGGCCAACCAGCCGGTTGAGGTCAAGAAAAACTCGCCGGTGGTCTTTATCTACCCGGATGCGAATATCTATCAGGAGGCCACCGTGGGGGTGCTGTCCTTTCAGATGCCCGGCAATATGACGCAGGCACAGGGGGAGGGGGTCGCCATGCTCTTCAAGGATGTCCTTTTGGGCAAGCAGGCTTTCCCAAAGGTGCTTCGTCTGGAGGAGTCGTACCGGGATATCCCGGAAGCCCTGGCCCTTGGCCGGAAGGCTAAAGTCGATCTGGTTCTGGCGGGCAAGGTAACTTATGCCCTGGAAGGCAGCCAGTTCGGCGGAGGCCGGGTTGAGGTGTCCACCCGTCTACTCAATGTGCATACCGGCAATACCGTGTGGTACATCGAGCAGTCCATGGATCAGGCCATGGCCTATCCGCAAAGCAGCACCTTTTCCCGGTTTGTCGCCGCCTTCAATCCCCCGGAGATCAAGCCCTCGCAGGCAGGGCCGGTGATACCAAACATGCTGGCGCAGGTGGCCTTTGACATGGCTGAGGTCATGGCCGGGGCCAGATCGGTGAGTCGCTGACAGATGCATGTTGTGTCGGGGGCAAAGGGTGCCCCCCGTTTAAGCCTTCCAGTCGAGCACTGCCGTTATGGGGTAATGATCCGATGGGAAGAGGTTGCCTTGGCGGGAACGGTCGATCTGCGCATCAAGAATCTGGAAATGGTCGGAGACCAGAATCCAGTCAATGGCTGCCATTTCCTCCTGCCGTCCATAGGCATGAAAGGTGGCCTCATCTTCCCCGTTTAGCTGGATTCGCCGTAATGCGTCGATCAGCGTTCCATCGCTGGTCAGGAGGCGGTATGTGTTTGAATCCTTGTCGGCATTGAAATCGCCGGTCACGATGAGCGCGGTATCTTGGCGGATCTGATCGAGCCATTGGCGCAGGACACGGGCATCCCCCTTGATGGCCGTCGGTTCGTAGTCGAAATGGGTGTTGATGGAGGTAAGCACCGCCCCGGTCAACCGGCAGGAGAGCTTGGCCCAGCTCACCGTTCGTGGATAGTTGCTTCCCCAACTCATACTGCCGGGGATCTCCGGCGTCTCACTCAGCCAGAAGCATCCCGTATCGAGAAGCCGGAAGGGTGAGCGGCGAAAGAGCAGGGGCGCCATCTCCAGGGCCGTACCTCCGGGGCCGCCCCGATGGACGCCGAAGAAATGGTAGTTTGGCAGGTTGGTGCGGACAAACTCGGCCTGCTCGGTGTCCAGACACTCCTGAAGGCCGAGCAGGTCGGGTCCGAAGGCGTGGATCCTTTCGAGGGCAAAGGACTGGCGGTGCTCCCAGTGGTTCTCGCCGTCGTCGGCCAGGCCGACACGGATGTTGAAGCTCATCACCTTGATCATGGCCGGATTCTCCTGCGCTCAGGGTTATGGCTGCTTGGCCCGTTCCAGGGTCCCTCGTATGCCAGAAAACTGCTCCGGCCGGCCCATATTGGGGAAGAACCCCTGATCAACGCAGTCCCGATAGCACCATTCCGGAGTGGTCTCGGTCCGGTAAGTCCAGAAGAACCAGCCCGCGTATTTCTCGAAGGTCAGCACTTGGGCCGAGGCGTAGCCGCGATAGGCCGCCGACATCTGAAAGAGATCCATTTCCTCCAGGGCATGATTGAACGGCCCCTCTGCCCAGAGGGAGACCACCCTCAGGTCCAGTCCCAGACTCCATTCGCCGCAATACACCTGATAGCCCGACTCGAGGATGATCTCGTCCGCTTCTTCGCGCCAGTCCACGGCAGACTTACGGATGTGACCGAAGATGTCCAGACTGGTGTCGTAATCCATAAAGCATTGATAGCGGTGGATATCTAGGGCCACGTTGCGAAACTCCGGCTCCTGGAGAAACCCTGCGTACTCCCGGAAGCTGCGGAAGCCGTCGTGGAACACCACCGTCACCCGTTTGGGCGGGCAGTGGCGGCGGATGCGCCGGTAGGCCTCGAGGTTGAAACGCTTCAACAGATCGGTGGGGATATCCCAGCGCGGTTCATTGAGCGTCTCGATGCCGTGCAGCGTCGGCTGATCGGCGTACCGCTCGGCCAACCGTTCCAGCATGGCCAGGGAATGTTCGATGTACTCCTCGTTGGTATGCCACTCGCAAACGTCGAGGATGCCGCCGTTGTCGAAGCCGTTTTGGCACCCCGGCGCGGCATGGAGGTCGAGAACCACCCGCAGGTCGAACTCCCCGGCCCACTCAAAGACCTTGTCGACGATGGCAAGCCCCCCTTCCACGAAGGGATAGCGCGCCTCCTGATAGCTGCGGTGGTAGGGATAGTCCTTGCCGAAGAGCCAGTGGCCGACCGGCAGGCGCACGGCATTTATGCCGGCACTTTTCAGCCAGGCGAAGTCGTCGCGGGTGATGAAGGTGTTCCAGTGATGGTGCAGGCGCCGGGTAGCCTCGGCCTCGCCCAGCTCGACGCAGTATGAGGTCTCGTCGGTGGCTTGCAGCCCCTCGAACAGACTCGGCGTAATCCATTTCTCCAACACCAGCCAGCCGCCAAGATTGACGCCGCGTAGTTTGCTGCCGCCTTCGTGAACCGTTTGGACAGTCATGGATGAGCCTCCTGAATAGTTTTACAGGGCCAGCCGGCGTGAGTAAAAAGAGGCGCCGGCTGGCAGATGGGAAATCACAAGCAGCGTGGCGCCGGGGAGCTGTTCCCCGATCAGGCGCAGCATCCGTTCCTCTTCCTGAGAGTCCAGGGAATCGAAGGCCTCCTGTAGGAAAATCCACTGGGGACGGTTGAGCAGTAGGCGCACCATGCCCAAGAGTTGCTGCTCGCCCCGGGCCAGGGTGTTGATCCAATTGTCGTGCTGATCCAGCTGGTCGATGCGGTTTTCAAGGCCCACCAAACGCAGCGCCTGTTCGAGTTGTTCCTGGCTGAAAACCCGGCGGGAGGCTGGGTAGCAGATGGCGTTGCGCAGGGTGCTGGTGGGCAGATACGGCCGAGGCGGCACGAAAAAGAGGCGGCCTTG
>JAPLJG010000084.1 GCA_026388735.1 Deltaproteobacteria bacterium | reverse complement strand
AGTGTTTTGGATCAAAGTTTCCACAAGCATGAGTCTCCTCCCAGATACCTAGTAAGTTTCGCACCTTCTAAGTAACTGATGAGGCTCATGCTTTTCAACTATTCAACAAAATTCCTCGCACCGATTCCCGAAAGGAACCAAAAAAATAAGCCCGCCAAGTTCACGCAAAAGAGCGCCCCGAATCCATGCCTACCCAGACCAACCGCCGCATCATCCATCTCGACATGGACGCCTTTTACGCCTCAATCGAGATTCTCGACAATCCAGCTCTCCGGGGTCGGCCCGTGGTGGTCGGCGGCGACTGCAACCGCGGCGTGGTATGCGCCGCCTCCTACGAAGCCCGGAAATTCGGGGTCCATTCCGCCCTGCCCATATTCACGGCGAGAAAACTCTGCCCGCACGGGGTGTTTCTCCCGGTCCGCATGGCCCGCTACCAGGAAATTTCCAGTCAAATCATGGAGATTTTCCAGCGCTTTACCCCGCTGGTGGAACCACTCTCGCTGGACGAGGCCTTTTTGGATGTCACAGCCAGCCAGAGCTTGATGGGTACGGCGGAGGATATTGCCATACAGATCAGGGCCTTGGTGAAAAAAACCCTCGGCCTCACGGTCTCGGCAGGGGTTGGCGCCTCGAAACTGGTGGCAAAGATCGCCTCCGATCTCAACAAACCAGATGGTCTGACTATTGTACCAGCCGGACAGGAAAAGGCATTTCTGTCGCCCTTACCCATCGGTCGTCTGTGGGGTGTGGGTCGGACCACCAGGGAAGCCCTGGCCCTGATCGGGATAAAAACCATTGGCGACCTGAGCCACATGCCCACTGCCATCCTCACCGCCAAGTTCGGCAAGGCCGGAGTCATGCTCCAGGAATCAGCCCAGGGCATTGATTTCCGCCCGGTTGAAACGAGACAGGAGGCCAAGTCCATCGGCCATGAAGAAACATTTGCGGAGGATCTACGCGACAAAAAAAGGATCGAACAGGAGTTGCTGGCCCTGTGCCTCAAGGTCGGCAAACGGGCACGCGATCATGGGCTGGTCGGCAGGACCGTCACCATCAAGGTCAAATATCGGGATTTCGTGCAGGTAACCCGCTCACTCACCCTGCCCGAGCCAGTGGCGGACGACAAATCCCTCTACCAGACGGGGTGCCTGCTGCTTGCCAAGACCGAGATCGGCCTGCGCCCCATTCGTCTACTGGGGATATCGCTTTCGAACCTGACCCCGACCGAGGCGTCAGGCCAGCTGGCCCTGTTCGGCCAGAGCCAAACCAAGGCGAAAGATTGCCGCCTTTATAAGGCAATCGATGCCATCAGCGACCGATATGGTTGCGGAAGCATTGTTCCTGCTACGTTGGTGGAGAAAAGGGAGGACGGGGAAAACCCGTAAAGGGAGACTGTCGATAATTAGTGATGGTTTTATGTTTTATCCGCAACCCAACCACAAAAAAGATAGGCCTGGAAAAACTTACAAATATTTTTAAACCCAACTTCCTGCAACATACAGTTCATCCTGCTTTCGGTGATAAACTGTATGTCCCGGACGATATGCTCAAAGTCTTTTTGAACCTCTACAGCATCTTCCCCCATGCGAAGTTGTCTTGCCTTCCAGGTTGCCAGAAGTACCTCAAATTCCTTGGATGTTTTATCTCCTACCAAATCAATAATGATGAACTTCCCCCCTGGTTTCATCCGGGAAGATATTTCCTGCAAGTATTCCTTTTTCCCCCCATCGTCAGGAATGAACTGCATAACAAGAATTGAGGTCGCAGCATCAAAATGCACATTGCTTTGCAAATCTTTAACCCAACCCAAATGCAGTTGGACTCTGTCGTATAAATTTAAATCTTCGACATGAATTCTGGCAACGGAAAGCATCTTTTCCGTAGGATCTACACCGGTAATTTGCCAAGAGGGGTTTGCTTGAGCACAAGAAATAGCTTCTTGGCCTGTCCCGGCCCCAGCTACAAGGATTTTTGCCTGTGAAGGGAAATGGCTATAGAGGAGGTTCAGGGAAAGATCATGCATCGCCTCATAACCAGGAACAATTCTCCGAATTTTTGAGTCATAGACGTTTGCACGTTTTGAGTCGAAATGTTTTACGGCATCAAAATCCCGATTGTT
>JAPLJG010000081.1 GCA_026388735.1 Deltaproteobacteria bacterium | reverse complement strand
TTGTCCCGCCGTTGGCGGGATGCCCTGCGCTCCTCGATGCTGCCGGGGCTTTGCAAACTCGCTACGCTCAAACAGTGCAAAGCCCTTTTTCGGCAGCCTCTGCGGTGCTCGGCTGCGTGCCAATGGGATTTTTTGGCTGCGGCAAGGCAAATGCCCTGCCCGCTCTGATTAAGTTGGGGCGTGGGCGGCCCTGTCTCAGTTATACCGGATGGCAAAGGCGGTCTTGTCGTCCAGGGGTTGCTCCTCTGTCACCTGCACCTCCTTGACCTCGGCCTGGGGCGGGCCGGTGTGCAGCCAGGCAATCATGGCCTCGACCTTTTCGGCCTCGCCCTCCAGCACGACTTCCACTGAGCCGTCCGGCCGATTCCGCACCCAGCCGCTCAAATCAAGGGCTCGGGCTTCCTTTTGGGCATAATCACGGAAATAGACGCCCTGCACCAACCCTTCAACCCTTGTCACCACCCGTTTTCTTGCCATACCGCACTCCTCTCTCAGCTTGCGCAATAATTCAGATCATGGTCAGCGGCCGATACGCCGCAGAAATTCGTCCTCGGTGATAACAGTCAAGCCCAATTCCCGCGCTTTTGTCAACTTGCTTCCAGGGCTATCCCCCAAGACCACGTGGGTTACCTTGCGGTTGATCCCTGAGGCCACCTGGCCGCCCAATTCCTTGATCCGGGCCTTGGCCTCATGCCGGGAAAGCCTAGCAAGCGCACCGGTAAACAGAAAAACGCTGCCTGCCAGGGCGCCGTCGGCCTCCGAATCCCGGTTTTCCTCCTGTACGCTGACGCCCAAGGCCTCAAGCCGGGCCAGCATCTCTTGGACCGCCGGGTCCTGGAAGTAATCCACCAGGCTGGTAGCCACCTGTTCGCCAATGCCTTCGATGTGTAAAAAATCAGCCTCACCGGCCAGCACAAGGCGGGCAAGGGAGGTAAAATGGCGGGCAAGAAGCTGGGCGGTTACCTCGCCCACATGCCGGATGCCGAGGGCGGCGAGAAATTTGGCCAGGGTGGGGGTTCGGCTGGCTGCAATGGCCCGCAGGGCATTCTCCGCCGATTTGTCGCCCCAGCCGTCAAGGGTGGACAGGGCTTCAGTCGTAAGCCGATAGATATCCGGGATATCCTGGATAAGTCCCAGGCCAACAAGCTGTTGCACCGCCTTCTTTCCAAGCCCCTCGATGTCCATGCCGCCCTTGCCGGTGAAATGGATCAGGCCCCGTACCCGTTGGGCAGGGCAGTCGGGATTGGGGCAGCGGGTTATCGCTTCCTGCCCGGCCCGGATCAGCGCAAAGCCGCATTCGGGGCAGGCCGTGGGCATGACAATGGGCTGCTCCTGGCCGGTTCGGTTCTCGATCACCGGTTTGACCACTTCCGGGATCACATCGCCTGCCCGTTGCACCAGAACGGTATCGCCGAGCATCAACCCTTTCCGACGCAGCTCGTCCTCGTTGTGCAGGGTGGCCCGGTGCACCATGACCCCGCCGACCCGCACCGGTTCAAGGATGGCCACCGGGGTGATCGCCCCGGTCCGTCCCACTCCGAATTCGACTGCGATCAGTCGGGTGGTGGCCTGGGAGGCAGGGAACTTGGCGGCGATGGCCCAGCGCGGGCTGCGGGCCTTGGCGCCCAAGCGCTCTTGCAGGGCAAAGTCGTTGACCTTGACCACCAGGCCGTCGATATCATAGGGAAGCGTTGGCCGTTGGCTCTGGAGCTGGGCGAACTGGCCGATCGCCTCCGCGATGCTCTGGCAGAGATGGACCAGGGGGTTGACCTTGAAGCCGAGGCTGCCGAGATATTTAAGCAGCTCATGTTGATTCCGGCAAGGCAGGGTGGTTGGATCGCTCACTCCATAGACGTACAAATCAAGGGGTCGGGTCGCGGTTATTTTGGGATCAAGCTGGCGCAGGGACCCGGCTGCGGCGTTTCGGGGGTTGGCAAAAAGGGCTTCCCCTGCCTGGCCGCGCTCTTCGTTGAGCCTTTTGAAATCCGCCAGGCCGATAAAGACCTCGCCCCGCACCTCAAGCCGCCTGGGGGCAGTCTCTCCAGCCCGAGTCGAGAGCCGCAGGGGGATGGTGGGGATGGTTTTCAGGTTCTGGGTGATCTCCTCGCCGATCAGGCCGTCTCCACGGGTGGAGCCAAGGGTGAACAACCCGTCTTCGTAGACCAGCTCAACGGCCAGCCCGTCCAGTTTGGGCTCGGTCACATAGGCGATCGGCTCCCGGATTTGCAAAAAGCGAAAGAGGCGCTCTTCAAAATCCACCAGGTCATCGGCCCCAAAGGCGTTCTCCAGGCTCAGCATGGGCACGGAGTGCGCCACCGTGGCAAACTGAGCCAGCGGCGCTCCGCCCACCCGCTGGCTGGGCGAGTCAGGGGTGATCAGCTCGGGATGCTGCTGCTCCAGCGCCACCAGCTCTTGAAAAAGCCGGTCGTATTCCGCATCGGCAAGGATGGGGTCATCCAGCACATAATAGCGGTGGGCATGGAGATTGAGCTCCTGCCGCAGGGCCTGCAGGCGTTGGCGGATGGCGTCTTTGCCGGAGATGTTCAGCAAGGAGAGTTGGGCCATCAGGCAGGTTTTTTCAGGAGCTTGCCGCCCTTGGCGATATTTTCGTGCTGCACCTCATCCACAAAGATCAGGATGGCATCTTCGGGTTTTTGGGTCACCTCGGCGATCACCTTGGTCACTCCGGCGCACATCTTCTCTTTCTGTTCCCTGCTCAAGGTGCCTGCAAGGCGGATGTTTACATACGGCATGGCGATACCTCTTTTTGTATTCTGGATGCTCCCCCACAGGGGACAAGTTTCTGCCACTATACCGTACACATCAGGAAAAATGAAGCAGGAGAGTGGGGGCAGATTTTTTAAAGGCAGCGGCCAAGAAAAATCCCCGTTTTTTTGAAAATATGACTAGATTATGGGCTTAAGCAATGAGGAAAAAAATGACGCCACTGATACTTGTGACCAACGATGACGGGGTCCGCGCCCCTGGCCTTGCCATTCTTGCCCAAGCCCTACAGGCCATCGGCCAGGTCGTGATAGTCGCCCCGGATCAGGACAACAGCGCGGCCAGCCACTCGCTCACCATGAAGCGGCCCCTGAGGGTGAAAGACCTGGGCCAGGATCGGTATTCCGTGGACGGCACCCCCACCGATTGCGTGACCCTGGCCTTGGGCAAAATTTTGCCGCATAAACCCCAACTGGTTGTGTCCGGCATCAACCCCGGGCCGAATCTGGGCGATGATGTCAGCTACTCCGGCACGGTATCCGCTGCGGTGGAGGGCACCATGCTCGGCGCGCCCTCCCTGGCGGTTTCCTTGGCCGGGGAAGAGCCCTTTTGTTTTGAAACCGCCGCCGCCTTTGCCGTCACCCTGGCCCGGACCATCTTGGACAAGGGGTTGCCCAAGGACACCCTCCTCAATGTCAATGTCCCGAACCGCAGGCCGGAAGAAATACATGGGGTGCGTTTTACCAGGCAGGGGAGGCGGGTTTACGACGGCGCGATCAAGGAAACCTTTGACCCGTGGGGCCGGCAGCATTACTGGATCGGCGGCGGCACCCCGTTCTGGGACGAGGGCGAAGATACTGATGCCCAGGCCATTCTCGCCGGGTATGTCTCCGTCACCCCGCTGCATCTTGATCTCACCAACCATGCGGCGCTGAGGAAACTTGGCGCGGAATGGAAGCTAAGCATCTGAGGCAAGGCCCTATCTCCGCCATGCCGGTACCCATCTGAAATCCACGGTTATTTCCCCTCCGCCTGGTCAACCAGGGCGCATTGCTTGAGAAAAGGCTGGTCGCTTTCCTGATGGATTTCCTGCAGAAGCTGGTCCGGGGTGTGCAGAAATTCCTCGGCTCGCCTGCGGGGATCAAAAAACTCCTTGTTGAACGGTTCGATGAGATTCAGGTGTTCCCAACGGGTTACGTAATATTCAATAAGCGCTGGGAGTTCGGTGAAGATGGTCGCCTCCGGGTCGGGATCGGAAAAGCTTGAATGCCGCAATTTGGCAGCGCTCAAGGTCTGGGTTTCGTAGAAATTTTTTAAAAACATCAACTCGGCCGGCATGCGGGCTTCGATGCCGAGTCGGGTTATCAGCCGCACCAGCCGGGCCATGAGCCCCATGCCGAATTGTGCCAGGGGAAAAGGCAGGTAGATCTCCCGTGGGGTTTTCAGCTCAAGGTAGGACTTGATGGTGAGGATGAGCTGGCTCAAGGACACGGGGTTCGGGTCGACAAAGTTGTAGGTCTGGCCGGAAAATTCGGCACGGTTGTCCAGCACTTGGGAGATGAAATAGGGCAGCTTCCGGGCGTTGGAGTAGGAGTGCATGGCCCCCTGGGTTGTAAAGAGCACCGGCATGGACCGATCGACAATGGCGAAAAACAACCGGTGGAAGCCCTGTATTTTATGGTCGTGGGCGCCGTAGACGATGCCCAGCCGGATACAGGTGTAGTCAAGGCCCCCGACCTTGCGCAGATGTTCAAGGGTCAGCTCGGCCATGAGCTTGGCTTTGGTGTAGTTGGGCAGGTTCGGGCTCAGGGGCATGCGGTCGTCTTCGACCAGGTTCTGGCCATTTGGCAGGACCGCAGCCGAACTCAGGTGGATGTAGGGAATGCCCAGCTCCTGGGCTGCCTTGGCCAGATAGACCGTGCCTTGATAGTTTATCTCGTAGGCAAGCTGCGGATCGCTGTCAATGGCGGCAATGGCGCAGTTGATGATGAAGGCGGGTTTGGCCCTTTCAAAATAGCGGCGGATATCGTCCGGGTCGCGCAGGCTGAGCTTTTTGCTGTTGGGGGCAAGGACGTTGAGTCTCCCCTCGGCCTGGGTTTTGAGATAGTGCAGCAGGGTGCCGCCGATCAGGCCCGAGCCGCCGAGGAGCACCCCTGTTTTTTCAGCTACGGATGGGATCATGGGGGGTCTTTATGGGGATTGTTTGTTGATCAAGGCTGCCGGGTTTGTCAGGGATTTTTTCAGTGACAAGGGCAACGAGACACATTACTTACTATTGGGAGTAGCAACAAGGGTCTGACCAGTCAACAGGAAGCGCATTTGGCCCATGGGCATTCAAGGAAATCTTGTTACCAAGCAATCTCGGTAACAAGAGAAATACGCTTGGTTCTTCTGTTCATTTCTTTGTTTGCCCAAAGAAACGAACCAAAGAAAGGGCACCCTGTGTCTCTTGTCCCGCCGTTGGCGGGATGCCCTGCGCTCCTCGATGCTGCCGGGAGTTTGCAAACTCGGCTGCGCCTCAAACAGTGCAAACTCCTTTTTTGGCAGCCTCTCCGGTGCTCGGCTGCGTGCCAATGGGATTTTAACTGCGATGAGAGCAAAAGACTTGGCTGAGATTGCTTGGTAACCAGAGAAGGAAAAATGGATGGCGGTTTATAAACGACAGGAAGTGCATACGCTGCTCAAGGCCGTGGAGCGTGGGGAAACCGCGCCGGTCTATCTGCTCTTCGGCGAGCGCTATCTTTGCCAGGAGATCGCCAACGACTTGGTCTGCCGCTTGCTGCCCGATGAGGCCCGCCGCTTAAGCAGCCTCAAGGTCATTGATGGCGACCAGGAAGAGGTGGGCGCCACGGTCAATATGCTCAAGACCTACAGCCTATTCGGCGGCAGGCAGGTTATTCGGGTGATGGACTCTCAGATTCTCTATTCCAAGATTGTGGCCAGCGTCCTCTGGGACAAGGCACGTAAGGGCTGGGAAGGGAAAGATTCGAAAAAGGCCCTGCGTTTCCTGACCCAGATGTTGGCCTTGGCCGAGCTTGCCCCGGCGGATTGGGAGAAAGAGGAGATGGCCGCTTGCACCCCCGTCCGCTGGCAGGAGCTGTTTGGTTTTGCCAAGCCCGATGAGCTTGCTTGGGTGCAGGAGGTCTGTGCGCTAAGCGACGGGGCGTTTTCCGCAGCCGCGCCCAAGGCCGACGGGGCGGAGCTGCTGATGGCGGCCCTGGAGACGGGGATTCCGGCGGGCAACACTCTGATTTTGGTGGCCGAGACGGCGGATAAGCGCAAGAAGCTCTTCAAGTATTTGGAAAAAAATTGCGTGGTGGTTGATCTCTCGGTGGATACCGGGGCCAGTTCCGCAGCGCGTAAGGATCAGGACGCCCTGCTCAAGGATATTGTCCAGCAGAGCCTGGCCCGATTCGGCAAGAGGCTGGAACCGCGGGCCTTGCCGGTGCTCCTTGAGCGGGTGGGCTTTCATCCGGTGGCTGTGGCCATGGAGGCGGAGAAACTGGCCCTGTCCGTGGGGGAGGCGGAGACCATCACCATGGACGACCTCAATGCCATGGTCGGCCGGACCCGGGAAGAGGCCCTGTACGAGCTGAACGAGGCCTTTGGCAACCATGATCTGGCCGCTTCGTTGACCATCTGCCAACGGTTACAGGAAAACGGGGTGCATCCGCTTATCGTGGTGGCAGGGCTGCGGAATTTCCTGCGCAAGCTGTTGCTGGTGCGGGCCATCATCGAGCATCCCGCCTATGCTTATCCCGAGGGCATCTCCTATGCCGCCTTTCAAAAGGGGTTGCTGCCGCAGTTGCAAGAGGCACTTGGGCCCCAGCAGAAGGCGCTGTTTGGCCACCCCTTTGCCGTATACAAGAGCTTTCAGCAGGCCGAGCGCTTTACCCTGGCGGTCTTGAACCAGGCCCGCACCGATCTGCTCGAAGCGGAATATCGGCTGAAAGGTTCCGGGCTGCCGGAATATTTGATTCTGGAGAATTTTATGTTCTCCGCCTTGCAGGCTCCGAAGCGGTCGAGGCAAGGCGCTGTGGCCGGATAGGCTGTGCCGCTTTAAAAATGCGTGTTGGGCAGGCGGAACAAAAAAAGATGGTTATTGTTATCAAAAAGAAAGAGCTGGGATTGATTGTAAGGGAGCAGGGGAAGTATGGGCAGTGCGGGCAAGCAGAGTGAAGGTTCGGTTGTTACCGAAAAAAAGCAGCAGACCAAACGGCCCTCCATGTACAAGGTGCTGCTGCACAATGACGACTATACCACCATGGATTTTGTGGTGATGGTGCTGGAAACAGTTTTTCATAAAAGCGGGGAAGAGGCCACCCGGATCATGTTCAATGTCCATGAGCAGGGGGTCGGGGTGGCTGGAGTGTATCCGCGTGATGTGGCGGAAACCAAGGTGATTTTGGTGTACGACCTGGCCCGCAAGAATGAGTACCCTTTGAAATGTTCTATGGAAAAAGCGTAGTAATGTTCGGCAACATCCGAATAACAGGCTGAAATATTCCACTGTAACTGTTCGGCAGTGCCGTAGATGCGCGTGTCAATCGTCGGCAGAAGTGCCGACAAATAGGCCTGTGAGCTTACAATCTATGCGAACAGGCCTATGACAGCTAAGCGAGAGCAGCGAGACTGCGAAGCAGATGCGGTGCTGCTGAATAGTTAAAAGGATTAACGGGTTTCCCGTGAGGAGCGCGAGATGATAAATGCAAAATTGGAAATAGCCCTGGTGCGAGCCATCCGGGAGGCAAAAATCCGCAGGCACGAACACGTCACGGTGGAGCATATCCTCTACGGCCTCCTGGATGACGAGCTTGCCGCCAGAGCCATTGTGGTCTGCGGTGGCGATCCCGAGGGCATGAAGAAACGATTGGAGGATTTTTTCGCCTCCAACCTGCCCATGGTCAAGGAAGGCCTTCCCCACGATCCCATCCAGACCCTCGGCTTCAACCGGGTTTTGCAGCGGGCTATCGCCCATGTCCAGAGTTGCGGCAAAAAAGAGGTGGATGCCGGGGATGTGCTGGCCGCCATCTTTGCCGAGGCCGAGTCTTTTGCCGTGTATTTCCTCCATTCCGAAGGGATCAGCAAGCTTGATGTGACCGAGTATCTCTCCCATGGCCAGGAAGGGGAGGAAAAGCCCCAGGAAGAAAAGAAAGCTGACGAGAAGGGCGTTGAGAAAACCAAGGAGAAAGAGGCACTGGAGAAATACACCATCAACTTCAGCGAGCGGGCTGCCCAAGGGTTGATTGATCCCCTCATCGGCCGAACCTCTGAATTGAAGCGGGTGATGCAGACCCTGTGCCGCAGGCGCAAGAACAATCCGTTGCTGGTGGGCGAGCCGGGCGTAGGCAAAACCGCCATTGCCGAAGGCCTGGCATTGCAGGTGCACGACGGCAAGGTGCCGGACTTGTTGCAGGGGGTGGAGATCCGCCTTCTCGACATGGGCGGGCTGCTTTCCGGCACCAAGTACCGGGGCGACTTTGAGCAGCGACTCAAGGCCGTCATCTCTGCGGTGGAAAAGGAGCCGCACATCATCCTCTTCATCGACGAGATCCATACCATTGTCGGGGCCGGAGCAACCAGCGGCGGCAGCATGGACGCCTCCAATCTGCTTAAGCCCGCTCTCCAGGCCGGGTCGCTGCGCTGCATCGGCTCGACCACCTATGAGGAATACAAGAACTACATCGAAAAGGATCGCGCTCTGTCCCGGCGCTTTCAGAAGATCGACGTCGAGGAACCCAGCGTGGCCGAAGCCTATGCCATCCTGCAAGGGTTGCTGCCCCGCTACGAGGAGCATCACGGCATTACCTACTCGACTGCGGCGGTAAAGGCCACGGCGGAACTGGCCAGCCGGTACATCTCCGATCGGTTTTTGCCGGACAAGGCCATTGACGTGCTGGACGAGATCGGCGCCGCCTTCCGTCTGGCTGCACGGCCAACGGACAAGCGGCGCACGGTGACGGTGCGTGATGTGGAAAAGGTGGTCTCCCGTCTGGCCCGGATCCCGGCAAGAAGCCTTAGCGGCTCCGATCTGACCCATCTTCGGGAGCTGGACACGGTTTTGCAGAAGAATATTTTTGGTCAGGATCAGGCAATCAACGCCCTGGTCACGGCGGTGAAGCGCTCCCGTGCGGGCCTCAAGCAGACGGAGGGGCCCACCGGCTCCTTCCTCTTTGCCGGGCCCACCGGGGTCGGTAAGACCGAGGTCGCCAAGCAGCTGGCCGTGGCGATGTCCGTGCATTTTGAGCGGTTCGACATGAGCGAGTACATGGAAAAACATGCGGTTTCCCGGCTCATCGGCGCGCCTCCCGGCTATGTGGGTTTTGACCAGGGCGGGTTGCTCACCGACGCCATCCGCAAGCATCCGTACAGTGTGCTTCTGCTCGACGAGATCGAAAAGGCCCATCCGGACCTGTTCAGCATCCTGCTCCAGGTCATGGATCACTCGACGCTCACGGACAATGCCGGGCGCAAGGCGGATTTCCGCAATGTGATCCTGATCATGACCACCAACGCCGGAGCCCGCGAGCTGAGCGAGCGGACCATCGGCTTTACCGGAGATAGCAGGGGGAGAAACGACCGCGCCTTGAAAAATCTTTTCTCGCCTGAGTTCAGGAACCGGCTGGACGCGACCATTACCTTTAACCCGCTGGATGCCGTGCTCATGGAACGGATCGTGGACAAGATGATCGTGGAGCTGCAGGCTCAGTTGGCGGAGCGGAAGGTGACGATCAGCCTCAGCCCCGCTGCCCGGACCTGGCTGGCCACCAAGGGCTATGAGCCGGAATTCGGGGCGCGGCCGCTGAGGCGTCTTATCCTGCAAGAGGTGGGGGATGCCTTGACCGAAGAGCTGCTCTTTGGTCGGTTGGTCAAGGGGGGCAGCGTGCGGATCGGGGTTAAGGCCGACAAGCTGACCTATCTGTACGAGGGCAAAGGTCAGGGAAAAAAGGAAGAGAAGCCGCAAAAGGCTGCCCGTAGAAAATTAGGAGCCGTTACGAAATAACCTGTGCTTTTTTTATCCTTTGGTTACGGCTCGTTATGCCGTTCTGGTCATCCAAATGGCGACATTATTTTATTATTATAACGGCTAATGCGAACTTTTTTTCAGGGGAGCTGTCTTGAAAAAAGGGTTGGCGTACTGCAGAAAGGCTGCGGTGCGCTGTTTTCATATCCAGAAAGAACGAGTAGAGGGAGGAGCGTTGAGCGTATGGGCGATGCAATGAAGTGGCGGAATTTTCTGGTGAGCGGGTTATGTCTGTTGGCGCTGGTTGCCTGTAATAAGCAAAAGCCGGAGACCAAGGCTGCGGCAGGGGCGGCAGGCGGAATCCAGCAGGCGGCGAACCCTACCGGGGCAATCAAGGGCAAGGCCAAGGAGGTTCTTTCTGGCGGCGGCTTTACCTATGTGCTTATTGCTGCGGAAAAGGGAGACACCTGGGTGGCGGTGCCGCAGACCAAGGTTGCGGTGGGCGAAGTGTGCAGCGTTGCCGAAGGGCAAGTCATGCAGAATTTTCCCAGCAAGAGCTTAAACCGGACCTTTGCTGAGATTGTTTTTTCTCCAGGGATTGAAGGAAAAAAATCAGAGATAGGCGGTGACGCCCATGGCGGAGAAGCTGCTGCCCCTGCGGCAGGAGCTTCCGTAGCGAAGTCCGCAACGCCTGGAGCCGCAGCGCCTGCGGGTGCTTTCGGTGCAGCCATGCAGAAGGAAGGCGGCGCAGCACCAGCAGCTTCCGCGCCTGCCGCCTCTAGCGAAACGGCTCCGGGCAGCGGCAAGGCCGTGGTGCCTTTTGTAGAACTCAAGATTGCCAAGGCCAGTGGCGAGAACGGTTACACCGTTGCGGATATCTTCGGCAAGGCCGCAAGCCTGAATGGTAAAAAGGTGAAAATCAAGGCGCAGGTGGTCAAATTTTCTCCGGAGATCATGGGGAAAAACTGGCTGCATCTCCAGGATGGTACCGGCGATCCCTTGAAGAATACCCATGACTTGGTGGTGACCACGACCGGCAAGGCGGAAAAGGGCGATATCGTCACGGTGGAAGGCGTGCTTGCCGCGGATAAAGATTTCGGTGCCGGGTACAAGTATGCGGTCATTGTTGAAGACGTGAGCATCACCCGCTAATCGCCAGCCATGCCGGACACTTCCCCTAAGAGGGTTGCCGTCGTTGGCCCGGGCGCCCTGGGCTGCCTGTTGGCGACCACCCTCTGTCGGATACGTGGAGATATCTGGGTGCTGGACCATGACAGCCAACGGGCTGCCCTGCTCCAGTACTCGGGTCTTACCCTTGAGCGTGCCGGGCGTATTGAACATTTCCCGATCCAGGCCACGGCCGATGCCCAGGAAATCGGGCCGGTGGCCCTGGTTTTGCTTTGCGTCAAATCCCCGGCCCTTGGCCAGACCCTCCCCTCTCTTCTCCCCTTGCTCACAAAAAATACCCTGTTGTTTGCCTGGCAAAACGGGATCGGTCATCTGCCGGTCCTCGCAGGCGCAGAGCTGCCCTGTGCCGTGGCCCTGGCGGTTACTTCCTTGGGCGCACATCTGGTGGGGCCGGGACGGGTTCGCTTCGGCGGCGCGGGCGCAACCAGCCTTGGGTTTCTTGATGAAGCTTCGCTGGAAGCACAACTGGCCTTGCAGGAGGCTGCGGAACTTTTTCGCGTGGCCGGTCTGGAGGTGCGGGTTGAGGCCGACATCCTGGCCCAGGTTTGGAACAAGCTTCTGGTCAATGTGGGGATCAATGCCCTCACTGCTCTCCATAACTGCGAAAACGGCGCGCTTTTGGAGAATGGCGAGGCACTTGCATTGATGCGGGCGGCCGTGCTGGAAGCGGCCAGCGTCGCCCAGGCCAAGGGGATTGCCATTGCCCCGGAGCCGGTGGCCCGGACCATCGCGGTCTGCCAGGCCACCGCAGGCAATATCTCCTCCATGCTCCAGGATGTGCGGGGCAACAGGCGCACCGAAATCGAGGCCATCAACGGCGCCGTGCTGGAAGAGGCCCGGCGGCTGGGGATTCCGGCCCCGGTCAACGCGGAACTTTTTGCTGCGGTAAAGGCTTTGGAAAAAAAGTATCTGCCGGGATAAAGGAAGCCCTTCGTCGTGCTTTTGTCGTGATTATACTTGACAACTTCCTGTATTTTAATAAAAATGCTAAGTTTCGTGGTTGCCGTGCAGCCTGTTTTGCCCCACCGAAAATCATGAGGACTTGAAATGTCAAATTATCTTTTTACCTCGGAGTCTGTTTCAGAAGGCCATCCGGATAAGGTTGCCGACCAGATCTCGGATGCGATTCTTGACGCCATCCTGACCCAGGACAAGCACGCCAGGGTCGGTTGCGAAACTCTGGTCACCACCGGCATGGCCATCATCGCCGGTGAAATAACCACCTCGGCTTGGGTGGACATGCCTCAGGTGGTGCGGGAAACTGTGCGGGAGATCGGCTACAACTCATCGGATATGGGCTTTGACTGGCAATCCTGCGCCGTGCTCACCAGCATTGACAAGCAGTCCGCCGATATCGCCATGGGCGTCAACGAGGGCACCGGCATTGATCTGGACCAGGGTGCTGGCGATCAGGGGCTGATGTTCGGCTTTGCCTGCGACCAAACCAAGGTGCTGATGCCCATGCCCATCACCTATGCCCACCGGCTCATGAAGCGGCAGGCCGAGGTGCGCAAGGCAGGCCTTCTGCCCTGGCTGAGGCCGGACGCCAAGAGCCAGGTCACCATTGAATATGAAAACAAGAAGCCCAAGCGGGTCGAGGCCATTGTCCTCTCCACTCAGCATTCCCCGGAGGTTGATTACGAAGATCTCAAGGAAGGGGTGATGGAGGAGATCATCAAGAAAATAATTCCGGCCGAGATGGTGGACAGCAACACCAAGTACTTCATCAACCCCACCGGGCGTTTTGTCATCGGTGGGCCGGTGGGCGACTGCGGCGTGACCGGGCGCAAGATCATCGTTGATACCTACGGCGGCATGGGTTCCCATGGCGGCGGTGCTTTTTCCGGCAAAGACCCCTCCAAGGTCGACCGCTCTTCCTCTTACATGGGCCGCTATGTGGCCAAGAATCTGGTGGCTGCCGGGATTGCCACAGAGATCGAGGTGCAGATCGCCTATGCCATCGGCATCTCCAAGCCGGTTTCCATCAATGTCAACTCATTCGGTACCGGTAAGATCAGCGATGAGCGGATCAGGCTGCTTATTAACGAGCATTTTGATCTGCGGCCCAAGGCCATCATCCAGCATCTCGACCTGTTGCGCCCGATCTACAAAAAGACCGCAGCCTACGGCCACTTTGGCCGCGAGCGGGAAGAGTTCACCTGGGAGCGTACCGACAAGGCCGAGGCCTTGAAAGATGCCGCCGGAATCAAATAATAATCACGACCGTCCTGCGTTCTGCGCAATCAGGAGGAAACAACGATGAAGGCACCAGCAAAAAAAGCACCAGTAAAGAAGGCCCCGGTCAAAAAAGCTCCGGCAAAGAAACAGACCGATTTCAAGGTTGCGGATATGGCTCTGGCCGATTGGGGCCGCAAGGAAATCCGAATCGCGGAAACCGAGATGCCAGGGCTTATGGCCCTGCGTGAGGAGTTCGGCAAGAAGAAGCCCCTCAAGGGCGCACGGATCTCCGGCTCCTTGCACATGACCATCCAGACCGCAGTGCTGATCGAGACCCTGGTTGCCTTGGGCGCCCAGGTGCGTTGGGCCTCCTGCAACATCTTCTCCACCCAGGACCATGCCGCCGCTGCCATTGCCGCGACCGGCGTGCCGGTCTATGCCTGGAAGGGCGAAACCATCGAGGAATACTGGTGGTGTACGGAAAAGGCCATGACCTGGCCGGACGGCAACCCGCCCAACATGATCCTCGACGACGGTGGCGACGCCACCCTGCTGGTGCATAAGGGTGCAGAGTTCGAGAAGGCCGGCAAGGTGCCCATCGCCAAGAAGAGCGACAACGAGGAATGGCAGGCCGTACTGGGTGTGCTCAAGCAGGATTTTGCCGCAGATAACAAGAAATGGACCGCCGCTGCCAAGGCCATCCGCGGTGTGACCGAAGAGACCACCACCGGGGTGCATCGTCTCTACCAGATGGAAAAGGCCGGCGGCTTGCTTTTCCCGGCCATGAACGTCAATGACTCTGTTACCAAGTCCAAGTTCGACAATCTCTACGGCTGCCGCGAATCGCTGATGGATGGCATCAAGCGCGCCACCGACGTGATGGTGGCAGGTAAGCTCGCGGTGATCCTCGGCTACGGCGACGTGGGCAAGGGTTGCGCCCAGGCCTTTCGAGGCTTAGGTGCCCAGGTATGGGTTACGGAAATCGATCCGATCTGTGCGCTCCAGGCGGCCATGGAAGGCTACCGGGTGATGACCATGGAAGAGGCTGCGGCGCATGGCGATATCTTCGTCACCTGCACCGGTAACGAGAAGGTCATCAACCATGCCCACATGAAGGCCATGAAGGACGAGGCCATTGTCTGCAACATCGGCCATTTCGATTCGGAGATTGATGTGGCCTCGGTGCGCAAGTACACCTGGGAGAACATCAAGCCCCAAGTCGATCACATCGTTTTCCCCGACGGCAAGAAGATCACCCTGTTGGCCGAAGGCCGCCTGGTGAACCTGGGTTGCGCCACCGGCCATCCCAGCTTCGTGATGTCTGCCTCCTTCACCAATCAGGTGCTGGCCCAGATCGAGCTGTTCGCCAATTCCAAGAAGTATCAGAAAAAAGTCTATGTGTTGCCCAAGGTGCTGGACGAGAAGGTGGCGCGCCTCCATCTCAAGAAGCTTGGCGTGCATCTTTCCGAGCTTTCCAAGGCACAGGCTGCGTATATCGATGTGCCGGTGGGCGGGCCTTACAAGGCAGACCATTACCGGTATTGATTTTTAGGAAACAGTGTGTGTGACAGGGGTGCCGGGTTTCCGGCGCCCCTTTTTTTGTTTTTGGGAAGGGCTTTTCACGGTTTGCTCTTTCTTCTTTTGCTTGCCCAAAAGAAGAAACAAGAAAAAGGCACCCCTGTCCCTTGTCCCGCCGAAGGCGGGGTGCCCTGTGCTCCTCGATGCTGCCGGGGCTTTGCAAACTCGGCTTCGCCTCAAACAGTGCAAATCCCCTTTTCGGCAGCCTCTCCGGTGCTCGGCTGCGTGCCAATGGGAATTTTTCCCAGGGTGTGTTCTGGGGGGGTGGCTATGAGCGTGATGCCTGAAGCCACTGGGCAAAGGTCTGGCCCTTGATTTCTCTGGCGAGCAAGCCATGGAGGAGCGGCTCGACAAGGGCGAGTTCGTTCGGGGCGATGAGGAAGCCGGGGATGGGTGCGGTGGGTTCCCCGTAGCCATCATGCCCCGTGTTCAGTCCAGCCAGCAGTTCCACCATGGTGCCCCAGCGTCCGCCGGTATCTAGGTGTTCGATATATTGCAGCAGGGCGGTTGCCCCGGCGAGATAGCCCGGCGGCATGTCTGCCGCGCCGCTTGCCGCGCAGGGGTCCAGGGAGGCAAAGAGTCGGCAGCCAAAGGGCCGCGCCGGGTAGATGGAACAGCTCTCGTCCTTGAGAAACGGGCAGGGCCGCAGATCCCAGCTTTCTGCCTCTTCCACGGCCTCACCCCTGAGATGGGCGGCGACAAAGGCGTTGGTGGTGCACTGTTTCATCCGGGTTGCCGTAGGTTGAAATGCGGGCGCAGCCAATTCTGAGAGGCGATCGGCCTCGGCCAGAAAGGCCAAGATTTCATCGCCTTCCAGGCTGGTCATGGTGACACTTCGGGTGCAGCAGGTGGCGCATCCCTTGCGGCAGGCAAAGGCGAACGTGGTGGCCCACTCGGCAAAGGCATCATAGAGCGTGGCCAGCAGCAGGCGCTGGATCGGGCGAGGAATCATGGTAGATTTACTTCCTGCGCCAGGGAGATATCCCCGGAGATAACGGAATGGATTTGGCCCTGACCATCCCGGATATGGAGGAAGCCCTCTTCGTCCGGGCCAAGGAAGATGCCGGTGACGACGCGGCCTTGGGTGTTCACCCAGGAGACCAGCTGTCCGGCGTGGGTATCCCGTTGCCGCCACTCGGCCAAGATACCGGGGAAATCGGCTTGTTCCAGCCGGGCCACCACAAGGTCCAGCTCGGCGAGAATGGCCGCAAGCAAAGGGCCTCGGTCGTAAGGGATGCCGGTTTCCGCCAGCAGCGAGGTGGCTTTGGCGCGCATCTCACCCACAAATGCCTCCGCGGGGGTGTTCACGTTGAGGCCGATGCCGATCACCACCGCAGTCTGCCCGGCTCCTGCCACGGCTTGGGTTTCCGTAAGGATGCCGGCGCATTTTTTGCCGTGCAGGAAAAGATCGTTGGGCCATTTCAGCCCAGGCAGGCAATGGGTGTGGCTTTCTAGCGCCTTGCATAGGGCAAGGCCAGCGGCCAGGGTGAGCTTGGGGAAATCCGCCGGGGCAAGATGCGGGCGTAGGATCAGGGAAAAATAGAGCCCGGTGCCGGGCGGCGAATGCCAAGCCCTGCCCGCAAGACGGCCTCGGCCTGCGCTCTGGCTGTCGGCCACGACCAGGGTGCCGTCCGGTGCTCCGGTATTGCTCAGGATCAGGGCGAGATCGTTGGTTGAGCCGGTGCAGTCGAAAAACTGGACCGGGTGGCGGCCAAGCTCGCTGGTAAGAATCATGGTTTGCCAGAGATCGTCAGGCACGATGTCTTCGATTGAGCCGCTCACGCCGCCAGCTTCTTGGCGATCTGGGCAACATGTTGCCCTTGAAACCGTGCGCCTGCAAGCTCATTCTCGCTCGGGCTGCGGCTGCCGTCACCTCCGGCGATGGTGGAGGCGCCATAGGGGGAGCAGCCGCTGATTTCAGTCGAGGTCATCTGTCCCTGGAAGGTGTAAGGCAGGCCGACGATCACCAGGCCCTGATGGAGCAGGGTGGTGTGGAAGCCCAGGATCGTGGATTCCTGCCCACCGTGCTGCGTGTTGGAACTGGTGAACACGCTGCCAGCCTTGCCGACCAGGGCGCCATTTACCCACAGGCCGCCGGTGGCATCAAGGAACTGCCGCATTTGTCCGCACATGCCGCCAAAGCGGGTGGGGGTGCCGAAGATGATCGCATCGGCTGCTCCCAGCTCCTCCACTGTGCAAATGGGCACCTGCGCCTGCTGCTTCTGCGCTGCTACAGCGCCCATCTTCTCCAACACCGCCTCGGGGAGCGTTTCCGGGACACGCCGCAGCTCGACCTCGGCACCCTCGACCAAGCGGGCTCCTTCGGCGACAGCCTGCGCCATTTTGTAGATGTGTCCGTACATTGAGTAATAGACGATGAGTACCTTCATGATGACCTCCTTGGTGTGCGTTTATTCAACATGTGTGCTTGTTTTCCCATTGGCGTGACGCATGGCTCGGTAATTGTTTGGATAGTTGTTGCCGACTAGGCGGTAGATGCTGACTATATCAAATATCGTTATCAGGTAAATGCCGGTTTTTTTCCTGTGGTCAGAGCAGATGAAGAAACCAAGCAAGCTCTTTCCTGTCGGGAAAAAGGGAAGAAAGTAGTGGCTATGAATAAATTGATTGCACAGCAGAGCGATAGAAATTTTTGCTTCTCTTGCTCTGTTGAAATCATATTGTTCAGATTTGAAATTGTTGGTTATTAATTCTAGCTTTCCCTGGGATGGGAATTCGTGAATTTTGTACATTTTTTGGGCGACAGATTTTGAAACCTTGTTGGATTCAATTAGTTTTCTGATGGAGTAAAAACCTAGGAATATTTCTTTCTCAACAGCGAAGAATGACTTTTCGCTCCAGCGTGTTTGAATAAGCCTGCGCTCAAGCTTGTTAGCTAATTTGAGCAAGTCATCTTTCCAAAAGCTGGACGCATGAATCACAAGACTCTCCGAAGCGCATAACGTTGGACGTAACCAGTGCTGGAACGAAGCGGAGGACACCAAAATGCGTAGTATTTTGACCTACTAGGCAATTTTGTGGATCGCTGTATGTGAGCCATAGGTCCCCGTGTGAGGTGTGCCAAGCGCGCCGAGCGGGCCTTCAAGAATGAGTTCAACGGTGACTTCGTTGAAGTCTGCTTTCTTAAGTGCTCTCTCGACACGTTCAGAATAGCTTATATCTCGATCTTTGTGTAGCCAGTTGTATTGCGGTTTGAAATAGTTGATAAGCGCCATCTCGGTAATGAGTGTTTCGTCCTCATTGCTCACGCCATGTTCATTACGAGCAAGAAGTGAGAGGCCGTTTGCCGATTCATGTTGAATAGCGTCGCCCTCAAGCTCCGCGAAGTAGACAAGGATGTCTTCATTTCGTTTCTTCTCGGCTTGCATGCGTCCCCACTTCTCGTGTTTGTACAACCTTTTGAAGGTGTTGGTGATGCTTGAGCCGATGTAAATGACATTGAGCTTCGGTCCAGGAAGGTCAAAGAAGTTAATCGCTTGATACACGTAGATTTCGGTCAGCGATTGGCGGTCCTTGTTCATGTTTCGCCAGAGTTCGCACTCCACGACAAGTTTTTCGGAGTCAGACGCCTCAAGGCTGATATAAGTGGCTTGCCGGTACTTCTGTTCATTTTGTAATGATTGTCCGGCTAATGCCTTCGACCGCGTCATGAAGTAGTCGGCCATGGCGCTCTTTGTCTGAAAGAGCTCCTGCATCTTCGGCATTGCGAACCAGAAGGCCGCCATATCAAGAAATACCTCATGCTCTTTCTGGTCGACGCGAATCAGACCTGAAAGGCGATAGTCGTCGCTCACGACAAATGTATGTGGCAGCCATTCTGCGGCCATACATTTTACGACGAAGTAGAGGCTAGCGTCATCAGTTGTAAACGCAGTCTCCGTGTAGTCCCGGAAATCGCCGTATAAGCGCTCAGGCCGGACAGCTTGATATTTTTTGATATAAGTATGAAATGTGTGGCGCATGGGTAAATGGCCTAACAAGTTATTCTGTGAATTTGGCTATCATGCCGAAAATCATGATAGCCAGAGATATATGCAACAATAGTCTGGCTTCACTAGCAGAATTGTCGACGACAAAAGGCGTTTTCCTCCCAAGATTTTATGCTTAATCAAGGCGAAGAGGCAATCGGGAAAAGTCGGGACACTTCCCAGTTTTTTTGTGGCGGGCCTCTCCTTTTTTTGGGTTGCCTAAAACCAACCATGATAGCCCATCACAGCCTCCGGCTGGATTCGGTGATAATTTTATCCAAAAACTCCTCCTCCGTACTCCCCTGCGCTGCCGTCTCCTTCATCTGCTCGGCCCAGCCAGCAATTTGACTCAAGGCATCACGCTGTTCCAGGATGATATTTTCCCAGGCCCGCCGCTCATGAAAAAATGAATCGATACTGTCCTGCACCACCTGCAAAAGCGCGGCTTTGGTTTCGATGCCTAGGCACTGGCTCACTCCCTTCTGCTCCTCGATAATATTGAGGAATTTTGCCCGGAAGCTGTTGTGGGATGAAATGGTGTTTGCGGGGTTCAAGGTCTGTTGATAGGAAAAAATTCGTTTAAGTTTTGCCTTGATCTGTTCAGGCCGGACCGGCTTGGCTAAATAATCGAAGGCGCCAAGGCGCATGGCCTCGATGGCCGACTCCACGGTGCTGAAGGCGGTTACCATGATAACGGCACAGGCCGGGTTGGACTCCTTGGCGAATTTGATGACATCAAGGCCACCCTCCCTCGGATGCTCGGTGCCGGGCATGTTTTTGTCGGTCACCACGGCATGGAATTGCTGCTCACGCAAAAGTGCGATGGCCGAGGCCGCATCATGGGCGGTCATGGTTTCGCAGTTTTGTCTTTCCAATCCCAGTCGGATGACTTCACGGGAAGTGGGTTCATCATCAACGACCAACACGCGTATTTTGAGACTCATGTCCACTGGCTCAACCATGGTTTTCTCCTTCAGCATACAGACTACAAGGGTTTTTCCTGCGTACCCGGCGAGTTCACCAAAACAGCCCCGCTCCCAACATAGATCGATACGGTGCGGGGAACAGTGCCGCCCGTATCCTGTTTCATTACAGGGATATTAAAATGATGAAGGGTATTCTCTATTTCTACGAGAATCCTTTTTCCCAGGTGGAAGGGATCCTTGATTTTTATGACAGCGGCACCACCGACCAATTTGGCCACAATCCCCGAATTATTTGCTGCATAAAGGCCTGCGGCGGCATGAACTTCCTTCAGCAGCAAAGGGACTGCCGAAGTGGCATAATATCCTTCCCCGTGCTTTTCCCCAGCATGGCAAAGTGGATCTGGCAGGGCAATATGGACAAGCCCCATGGTGTTTGTTTTCGGATGGTGAAGAATCAAGGCAATACAGGAGCCAAGGGCATAGGTGCACAATATATCTTCAGGACTATTGGAGACGGCCCAGCCACCGATTCCCACCACTTTGAGATTGCTCATACCATTGTGCGCGTCAATGAGTCCTTAACACTACTAGCGAAATCCGAGGAGAATCGGGCAGTGGTCCGATCCCATTATATCACTTAAAATGCCAGCCTCGGTCACTCGTTTTTTGCTTTTTTCATCCACACAGAAATAATCGATCCGCCACCCTATGTTCCTGGCTCTGGCGTCGAAGCGGTAGCTCCACCAGGTGTACTGGCCCGGTTCTTGGTTGAACATCCGGAAGGTGTCCACGAATCCTGCGGCAATAAATTGGTCCATCCAGGCCCGCTCCTCCGGGGAAAATCCCGGATTCTTCTCGTTCTGCTTGGGGTTGGTTAGGTCGATCTCCTTGTGCGCCACGTTGAAATCCCCGCAGATCACCACCGATTTTTTGGCGGCCAGGGTTTTGGCAAAGGCCAGCAGGTCGTTGTTGAACTGGAGCTTGTAATCCATGCGCAGCAGGCCGTGCTGGGAGTTGGGGAAGTAGGCGTTGACGAAGAAGAAGTCGGCAAACTCCAGGGTCAGCACCCGGCCCTCGTAATCGTGGTCCTTGTGGTCGATGCCGTAGAGCACCGAAAGGGGCTGCGCTTTGCTGTAGGAGGCCACCCCGGCGTAACCTTTCTTCTGGGCGGAGAACCAGTAGGCGGTGTAGCCGGGGATGTTTTGGATCGATTCCGACAGTTGCTCCGGCAGGGCTTTGATCTCCTGGAGGGCCACCAGGTCGGCATCCAGGTCGACGATGATCTCGACAAAGCCTTTTTTCTCCACGGCCCGCAGGCCGTTGACATTCCACGACACGAATTTCCGCATGGCGGTATCCCCGATTGTTTTTTTGTTTTTGCCCGGCACCTTTCTCGGCTTCACCCCGATCTGCGGGCAGTACTGAGCGATGACGCAGCGGTCGCAGTGGGGGGCCACCGGCTTGCAGGTGCCCTGACCAAAGGCGACCAGGGTGGAGTTGATGGTCAGCCAGTACTGAGACGGCAGCTTTTTTCGGAGCGCAATCTCGGTTTCCAGCGGGGTGCGGGTTTCCACATAACCCCAGATGTTCATGATCCGATGGACATGGGTGTCCACGCAGATCGCCGGTTTCTTGAAGGCCACCGCCACCACCAGATTGGCGGTCTTCCGGCCCACCCCTGGCAGGCGGGTGAGGGCCTCGACCTCGTCGGGAATCCGGTTGCCGAACTCGTTGGCCAGCACCCCGGGCAGCCGGGCAAGAAACCCGGCCTTGTTTTTGTAAAAGCCCACCGGGAAGATCAGCTTGGCCAGCCGCTCTTCGCTCAAGCCCGCCAGGGCGGCCAGATTGGGCGCTTCTTTGAACAGCCTTGCTGCAGCCTTGGCCGTGGTTTCATCCTTGGTCCGGGCCGAGAGGATGGTGGCCACCAGAATCTTGTACGGGTCCTTGGTTTGCACGGCAATGAGATCGACAATGGGCACGGCATACCCGGCGACCTCCTTGCGGAGTATTTGCAAAACTTCGGGTATTGAAAATTGCATCATTTGGCCCAGGGGAAATGTTGCACAATGCAGCGGGAAAAAGTGCTCGCGCATCATTTTTCACGAATGATGCACATTGCAATAGCCATGTTTCAAAGGGGAACAGTTTTTTCTTGACAGCACTTTTGGGGAGCAGTAAGCATACCGAAAATTTTTAGAAATAGCCACCGTCAGGGAGGAAGGGAAAACGGCGAGTTGCCGGGTCCAGCGAAGATCACCCCTCGGTTGCATACAAGCGTTCACAGTGCTGGTTCATTTTTCATATATTTTTACTTTTTTGGCTTTCGGTTAAGACAAGGAGGAAACAAGGATGCAAGGAAACATCAAGGAAAAGGCGGGGATGCTGTTTGTCTCCTGCATGTGCGCCATCATGTTGAGCCCGGCCTGGGCTCTGGCAAGCGAAGCGGTTGAGATGGCCCAGGTTCCGGCTGCCGGTGATCCGGGCTGGTGGAAATGGCCGGTGATTCTGCTGTTTGTCACCTTTTTCATGGGCATCATCGCGGTGCTTGGCGGCGTTGGCGGCGGGGTGCTGTTCGTGCCCATCATCGGCGGGTTTTTCCCGTTTCACCTTGATTTTGTTCGCGGCGCCGGTCTGCTGGTCGCGCTGTGCGGTTCCCTTGCCGCAGGCCCCGGCCTGTTGAAGGCCAACCTCGCCAGTCTGCGTCTGGCCCTGCCGGTGGCGCTTATCGCCTCCACCATGGCCATTGTCGGCGCCATGGTCGGCCTGGCTCTGCCCACCCACGTTGTTCAGCTTGCCTTGGGCGGCACCATCCTTGGCATCGTGGCCATCATGCTCACTGCCAAGAAATCAACGGTTCCGGTTGTTCCCCATGCGGATGCGCTTTCCACCGCCCTGCGGATCACCGGTGTTTTTTATGAGCCGACCTCCAAGGAAGAGATCAACTGGAAGATCCATCGCACCATTCCCGGCCTGCTGACCTTCATCATCATCGGTTTCATGGCGGGCATGTTCGGTCTGGGCGCCGGTTGGGCCAACGTGCCGGTGTTAAATCTCATGATGGGCGCGCCGCTTAAGATCAGCGTGGCCACCTCCAAGTTCCTGCTCTCCATCACCGATACCTCCGCGGCCTGGATTTACCTGAACAAAGGCTGCTTGATCCCCATGATCGTTGTGCCTTCGCTCATTGGCATCATGCTGGGTTCGTTTGTTGGGGTTCGCTTGCTCAAAGTTGCCAAGCCGACCTTTATCCGCTGGATGGTTATCGTCATTCTTCTCTTTGCCGGTCTGAAAGCCGTGCAAAAGGGCTTGAGCACCATGGGCATAAACCTGTTTAACTTTTGCTAGGCCGTTTTCACTCCAATAATGTCATCATCTGGATGGGAAAAACAGCAGCAGTGCCGCGTATGTTGCTGGTAACGCGCCATAAGCTATTTCACGGAGGATTGTATCATGTCACATCATAATACCCAAGCAACCGAAGAGCAGGTGCAGTACGCCGCCATTCTTGAAAAAGGCATGTTCGCAGGCCTGGCCCTCATGATCATCGCTTTTGCCTTGTACGTGTTGGGCGTTTTGCCGCCGGTCGTGCCGTTGAACGAGATTTCCACCTATTGGAGTACGCCGGTGCATGACTATCTGGTGGCCATCAACACCAATTTCTTGCACTGGGATCACCTGCCCACCGGCTGGTCCTGGATGCACCTTCTCGGTTATGGCGACTTTCTGAATTTCTTGCCGGTGGCCATCCTGTCCGGGGTTACCATCCTTTGCTACCTCGTCATCACCCCGGGGTTGTTCGCCAGGAAAGACAAAGCTATGGCGTTCATGGCCATGGCCGAGGCGGTTATTCTGACTCTGGCTGCCAGTGGCGTGCTTTCCGTCAGTGGGCATTAACTGTCCAGCAGCACCGCATCTGCTTCGCAGTCTCGCTGTGCTCGCTTAGCTGTCATCGGCCTGCTCGTGTGCGGCACTGCTGAACAGCTAGTATAGTTTCCAGAAAGAATAGGTTTTGATGAAAAAAGCCACCCGCCGCATGGCAGGTGGCTTTTTTTGTTTCAGGCCCCAGCTGCTCGGCTCTCCCGATGGGCGATGGCGATTTTTTCCACCAGGGTTTCCAGGTCGATGGGCTTGAGGCAGTAGTCGCTGGCCCCGCATTCCAGGCCGTGCAGCCCGCTCTCCATGGAGGCGTGCCCGGTCAGCATGATGACCGGCAGAGTCGGCCATTTTTCCTTGATCTCCCGCAGGCAGTCCATGCCGTCCCGGTCGGGGAGCATCACGTCCAGCACCACCACCTCGGGCCAGCCCGAGGCAATGATTGTAAGTCCCTCGGCGCAGGTGAGGGCGGTTTTTGCCAAATATCCCCTGCGCGCCAGCCTTTTGCCGGTTGTTTCCACGAAATCGATTTCGTCATCAATGAGTAGGATCTTGAGCGCCTGGGTCATGTCATCCCTCCGTTGGTGTATCCAGCAGGGTGTGCAGATCGGCCATGATTTTCTCGCGGTAGGTTGCGGCCATGCCTTCGTCGGCCATGACCATGTCGATTTGGCGGGTGTGGATCAGCAGGTAGCCGAGAATCCTCAAGCGTTCCAGCAGATAGGGGCCGGGTTTTTTTTCGATTCGGGCGGTCATGGCGTCCACCTTCTGCTCCACCCGGAAGCCGAATGCGCTTAAGATCTCGCGGATCAGCCGGATGCGCAGCAGACGGCGGTTTTCGTCCGCAGCCCCGCCTTTGAACTGGAAGCTCACATAGTTTTCCGTGAGAAATTCCCCCAGGTTGGCTTCCACCAGGGCAAAATGGTAGCCGAGCCGGACGCTGAGGTTGCAGAAGTTTCTGGAGATGAGAAAGTAATTCTTGGCGGTCATGGCCGAGCGCACCGCCGGGTCGAGGCTTGGGTTTCTCGTGGACTGGAAGATGATGGAGCCGAGCCCTCCCAGGCTGACCGGCGGCGGCCCGGCCCAGGGAAAGGCCATCATTCCCTGCCAGATGGCCTGCATGGGTACGGAGGTGATGTGGCCGAGATGGACATAGCGGCTTTCCGGGTTGAAATCAGGGGTAAAGCCGTCGTCGAGATCGATCACCCACCACTGGGCCGGCGAATTTTCCACCACCAGCTGCTTGGCTGCCTTGTCGTCAAAGCCGTACCGCTCGCCAAAGGTGAACATCTCCACCACCGCCTTTTCGTGGCAGAAGCGGGTGAGATCGTGCATGGTCCGGCAACCGTCGGCCCTAAAAAACGGAGAGGTGGGGTCGGTCAGGTTGAGCGGGGTGATGTGGACCAGGGCCTGGGTGAGGATTTTGTACACCGGGCTCCCGGTCATGAGATTGGGCCTGGGCGCGGCCAGGGCCAGCAGGGACTCGATTTTACCGGCATAGACCTTGCCTGCGGTGGCATCCACGGTGATCAGGCTGCCATTTTCCAGGGTTGCCAGGGCCTGGTTCAGACCGAAAATCGCAGGTATCCCGAATTCGCGGGCCACGGTGGCAAGGTGGGCGGCCATTTGGCCGGTTTCGCTGACCACAGCCACGGCCCTGTTGAGCAGGCTGGCCCAGTCCGGATACGGCGTTTCGATGACCAGCACCGCGCCCTTGGGAAAGCGCAGCAGATCGAGGCTGGAGCGCACCGTGAACACAGGGCCGCAGCCCACCCCCTGGCTAGCGCACACCCCACCGGCCAAAAGCGGTAAGCGGTCACATGGCACCGCATCTCCTTTGTCATCGGCCTGTCCGCATACTTGGTGTATAGCGGGCAGGCCTCTTTCGCGGATCTGCGGCACCCTGTGACCGCTTATAGAGTTATCTTGCCCCTCTCCAGAAGCAGAATGGCCAAGGGGGCGGGATTGCAGAATGTAGAGCAGGCCGGAGCGGTCGATGGACCATTCGATATCCTGGGGGGTGCCGAAATGGTCTTCCAGGCGCACCCCGATTGCCGCCAGTTCGGCAGCCTGGGTATCGGTGAGGCTCAAGCGGGAGTCCGCGATTTCCTGGGCAGCCTGCCGGTGCAGGATCGGGTGGGGCGCAGTCCGGCTGACTCGGAACAGCTCGGTGGCCCCGCTGCCGTCCACCACCGTGCTGGCAAGGCCGGGTGCTGCCTGGATAATGACAAATGGGCTGCGCGGATCATCCGGGGCCCGGGAATACATCACCCCGCTTATGGCCCCATCCACCATGCGCAGGCAACCGACGCACATCTGCACGTCCTGGTTCCGGTAGCCCCGCTGCTGGCGGTAGACAATGGCCTGGCTTTTGTACTTGCCGGCCACGATCTCCTTGTAGGCCTGGCCGACAAATTCGCGGCTGACATTGAGTTGGGTCCGGTACTGGCCGGCAAAGGAGACATTGGAGCTGTCTTCGCCCAGGGCGCTTGAGCGCAGGGCAACCAGCAATTCGGTCTGCGGGTCGGTGTCGAGCTGGTGGTGGTGGGCCAGAATCGCCTCTTCCAGTTCCGCAGGCAGGGGGGCATTGCTGATCAGACTCTGGATTCCGGCGCTGACGGTGTAGAGCGCTTCCAGGTTGTCGAGATCCAACCCTTTGAGGCGGCGATTGATCTCCACCTGCAAGGCATTGGCCTCGATGAATTTTCGGGCCGCAGAGGCAGTAATGACAAAGCCATCCGGGGTTCTGAGGCCGACCCGGTTTCTGACCTCGCCCAGATTGGCCATTTTTTCCCCCACCTGATCCACGGAGCCGGCGTCCACCTCCGCCATGGAAAGGATGGTCGCCCCCTCGGTGCTGACGGAGCGGCTGGCGATGACCTGTTCGAGTTGTTTGGTGATGGCCCGAAATGGCTGGTCCAGCTCGGCATACCGGCCATCGGCCAATCTGGTCAGGTGCTGAATCATCTTGTAGATATTGACGGAAAGGGCGGTGCAGTTGCCCCGGACAAAGGTCATGCCAAAGGGATGGCCCGGACCGAGGGCCTGTTCCATCTCGGCCATCAGCTCCAGGGCGTTGTTGTTGGCGGTGAGCAGGGCGCGGAATTCCTTGTAATGGCCGCGAAAGGCGGCCTGCAATTCGGCAGGGGTCAGCCTGGGTTTGCCATGAAAAAACGAGGTCAGGCGGTCAAGGAAATGGCTCATGGCATCCAGCATAACGGAAGAGGGGAAGGGAAGGCAACGGAGAAAAAAAGGGGGGCTAGGGGAACACAGGATGTTCCCGGAGTGTGCCGAGAACATCCTGTGCGGGAAAGACTATTAATGCTCCAGTTTGAGCCCCCAGCCCTCAAACATGAAGAGGATGGAGAAACCGAACCACATGGTGTAAATCACGTAGCCGGCAAGGGAGAGCACGACGATGACCATTTTGTCTTTGATGGACTGCGCCTCGATACCGTAGTAGTTGTAGGCAGTCTCCACGGCCTTGGTCTTGGCCTTGTTGAGGGTTGTGGATTCGGTGAACTTCTCCTGCTTGGTGAAGCTTTTCTCCATGGTGGAAAGGGTGTTCCACCAGTCGAACATCACCTGTTTGGCCTCAGCGCCATGCCGCGCTTGGAGCGCTTCGCCGTTGTTGGCGTAGGCTAGTTCCGTATCCGCCATGGCGGCGTTCAGAACCACGCCCAGATCGCCGCTGACCTTGAGTTCGCTCGCACCTTCCTCCACAGTGGCGCCGGAGGTGCGGAGCATGGTCGCGATTCTGGCAACGGAGTTTTTGTCCTCGACCTTCATCGTGACAGAGAAGCTGCTCCCCTTAAGCTTGTCGGCCTTCTTGACTATTTCCGGAATGTAGTAGGCCGACTTTTTGGAGATGGAGTTGTAGAGGCTGTCCATATAGTCCAGCATGTTCACCTTCTTGTTGTCCTGGCCAGGGTACAGCGGCGAGAGAAGAAGCGCGAAAACCACCCAGAAACCGGCCATCATCACCAGGCCGCCGCCGAATTCTTTTTTATTGGCAATCATGCTGCCACCTCCTTGGCCCGCAGGGCTGCTTTTGGCTCCTCACCCTTGAGGGTGCGGATATTGGAGAAGAAGATATAGAAGACCCAGATGGCGAATGCGCCCAGCACCACGAAAAAGATGAGATTGCCCACCAGGTCCAGCATCTTCCCGGTATCCTTGCTCATTTCAATGTAGCCCATCTTGGCCAGCTTGGGCGGCAGGGCAAAGGCCCGGTTGATAAAGCCAGCCGAGGTGGCGATGGCGTAGAGGCCGCAGATGGTCTGGCCGGTCACCACTTTGGTTACCAGGGAACCGACCTGGATGCCCACCAGGGAACCCAGAAGCATGCCCATGGCCAGGGTGTAGAAGATGAAGCCGTAGATGGCGTATTGGCCGAGGCCCGCGTAACCTGCGGTGAAGATGATCTGGAAGATGTCGGTGCCCACGGTGGTGGCAGAGGAAACACCCAGCACATAGACGAAGATCGGGAAGGTCAAAAAGCCGCCGCCCACGCCCATGATGGCCGCGGCCAAGCCCACCAGCGCGCCGCTTAAGACCAGAAAAATCCAGGAGATCTTGCGTCCGCCCGGAGTGACACCCTCATCGAAGGTGATCATGGGGGGGAGATTGACAGCCTGGAGCTTCTGGGCCAGGCCGGTCAGGGTGCCGGCGGTCTGGATGGAGGGGCCGGAAGCCGTCTGTTTTACCGGCCTGGTGGAGCGGTACCAGTCGTACAGGGCGTAGGAGCAGAGGAAGCCCAGCATGACTACGTAGATGGTGGTGATGAAGGCGTCGCTTAAAACCGGGTTGGTCTCATAAATGGTGCGGTTGATCCAGCCGCCCAGGGTGGCGCCGCCCACGGAGCCGATCAGGAAGACAGCCGCCAGGGGCACGGAGACGTTGCCCAGTTTACGGTGCAGGACGCTGCCCATGATCGCCTTGGCGAAGATGTGGAACAGGTCGGTGCCCACGGCGAGGATACCCTTGACCCCGGCGCTCATCAGGGCAGGGGCAATGATGAAGCCGCCGCCTGCGCCGATGCAGCCGGTGATCAAGCCTGCCACCACGCCGACGGCGATGGAGGCAAAGAAGATGGTGGGGGTGTAGAAGGCCGGAGTGTAGGCCGTCTTGCCTCCCAGCATGGCGGGCATGACACCTGATACATCCTCTGCAAAGGCGATGCCGCCGAGGAGGATGGGGATGAGCAACAGGCAGAGTATGCCTATCCGCTTCTTGTCCTGTAGGATGGTGTTTGAGATGTCGAGCTCCCACTTCGCCTGGGCGCGGGCGCCCATGAGCAAGAACTGGTTGAACTGCTTGAAGAAATTCATGGTTGTACTCCTCCTTCCTTTGGTTGAATAATAAAAAAAACCTCGGTTCCCCTTGGTTACAGTGCTCCTAGCTCTTTGCTTCTATTGGCTGCAATCCTTGGCCGCCTGGAGTTTTTCCAGCAGGGTTTCAAATTCCACCGGTTTGAGCAGATAGTCGAAGGCCCCGTTTCGGATGCCTTCTTCACCTTCGCTGGCCGAGGCGTGGCCGGTGAGGATGACCACTCGGCTTGCGGGACGAATCTTTTTTATCTCCTGGAGAACCTGGCCGCCGTCCATGTCCGGGAGGCGCATGTCCAGCAGGACCACAGAAAAATCTCTGGCCGCGATCCTGGCGATGGCCGCGCCGCCGCTCAACACCCCCTCGCCGGCCCAACCCCGCTTGCGCAACCGTTGCACCAGGGTGGTGACAAATTCCTCTTCATCATCAACGACCAGGATGGAAAATTCGCTCATGTCGGCTCTCCTTTTCCCGGATTTATCAGGCGGCAACCGGGAGATTGACCCGGAAAACGCAGCCGCCCTGCATGCCGTTGCGCACCTCGATGCTGCCGCCGAGCCGTTCGACGATGCTGTAGGAAATGGCCAGACCGATGCCGGTGCCACTCCCTGCCTTTTTGGTGGTGAAGAACGGCTCGAAGACTTTTTTCAGAACCTCTTCCGGCAACCCCGGCCCGCTGTCGGCAAACTCCACCGCCAGCTGCTTGCCATCCAGGCGGGTGCTGATGGTGACCGCACCGTCGTTGCCGATGGCGTCGAAGGCGTTGTTCAAGATGTTGAGAAACACCTGCTGCAACTGGGTGGTGTCGGTGGTGATCTCCGGCAGACCTGATCCCAGGTTGCGGCGGATGGCGATGCGGTGATTGGCCGCCTCCTTTTCCAGAAAAGAGACGGTTTCTTCCACCAAGGTGTTGATCTTGGTCGCTGATTTCAAGCCGTCGGTGCTGCGGGAAAAGCCCAGGAGCCGGTGGGTGATGGTGCTGGCCCGTTTGACCTGGGCTTTGATCTTGGCAAAGGCGATCCGGTATTCCTCGGTGTTTTTCAGGTTCGCAGGGTCTTCCTCGCTGAGCAGCTCGTCCAGCCAGCCGGCCTGGTCGCCGATGATCTGCAAGGGGTTGTTGATTTCATGGGCTACATTGGCTGCCATTCTGCCGATCAGGGCCATTTTTTCCGAATAGCGGATGCGGTCGTAGAGCAGCATCCGCTGCTGGTCCGCGCCCTCCACCTTGTTCATCATGGAGCGTACCAGGAAGGTGGAAACGGCGAGAATGAGCAGGGCCGCGCAGGCGATGATCAGGTGGTCGCGTTGCCTGGCCCGGTAAAAATCGGCGAGCGAGGTGGCGATGTCGGTTTTCAGCACCAGGGTCCAGGCGTTGTTCTTCATGCCGGTGGTGGCGTACAGTGCCCCCTGGGAATGGTGGATGGTCAGGCCGCCGCCCGTGGCGAGCAGCCCTTTTTCTCCGGCCGGAAGCGCGGTGAGTCCCTGGCGGCTTGGTGTCTGCAACTCGTCCTGCCGGTTGAGGATAAAGGCGTCCCCGCCCGGTCCTACCTCGGCACTGGCCAGCAGGGCATTGAACAGCTCGGAATTGATCGTGGCCCGCAGAACCCAGGAGCGGGTGGGATCGGTCACCGCCACGATGAAATGGGGCACGGCCCGGTAGCCGGTGAACACATCGCTGATGTATCTGCCGTTCTGCATGACCTCCGCAAACCAGCGGGTCGCGGCGTAATTTTTGTCCTTCAGGTCTGCGGCAAATGGGCCGGTGTAGCTGCGGTGGCTGCCATCCTTGGCAATGAGGCCCAGATCAACGATGACGCCCTGGTGGTTCATGGCTTTAAAAAGTTTTTCCAGATTGCCGGGGGTGCTCAACCAGGCAAGGTCATAAAGCTCCGCGTAGCCGGCCAGGATATTTTCCTGGCTGTCGAGGAAAAGGTCGATGATTTCCCGGCGACTGTTAGCCAGGCTGGTCAGCTCAACGGTGGTCTTGTCCAGCCATGATTTCTGATAAAAATGCGAGGCGGTCCAGCTGATGAAGAGCAGGGGGATGATGGCCACCAGAATGACCAGCAGGACAAAAAGCCGCTTCTGTCGCGCATAATACGATTCACGCGAGCGGACCTTGAGGGCGCTGCCGGGGATGGTGGCGGTGTACATTTTCATGGCTGGGCGGAATATTCCTTAAGCGGGGGAGCACCGGAGGGGGCGAGACTTTCCAGTCGTTTCAGCTTCCGCCACAGGGAAACCCGGTCTATGCCCAGGACCTGGGCTGCCCGGGATTTGTTGCCCGCCACGTGGGCCAGCACCCGTTGCACATATTCCTGTTCCACCTCCAGGAGGGTGGGGAAGCTGCCTTCCGGCGGATATCCTTCGGGTATACCGGTGCCAGGCAGGGGGCGGATTTCGATGCCTTCGCCGCTGACGATGAAATGGCGGTTTATGGCTGCGGTCTGTTTGTGCATTTCTGTCTGGCCCTATTGTTTCAACATATCCCTGGCGGTTTCGTATTCCCCCGCTTCGGCAAAGGCCGCAGCAGCGGCGGAGCTGTCCAGCAGATTCTTTTTTGCCTGGTGGGCCGCCTTGATCCGCTCCACCAGGATCTCGATATCAACGGGCTTTTTCAGATAATCAAACACCCCGAGCCGTCTTGCCTCTGCCTCGTCCAGATCGTTGCCATGCCCGGTCTGGATAATGACCTGGATGTTTGGGTAGATCTGGCGCACCCGCCGCAGCACCTCCATGCCGTCGATGCCCGGCATCTTGAGGTCGAGGACCATGACATCGGGCTCTTTCTCGCCCACATAGCCCAAGGCCTGTTCGCCGTTGAGCGCGGTCTTGCTGCCCATATCCCGCAGATCAAGGCGTTCCGATAGGGTTCTGATGAAATCTTCTTCGTCATCTACCAGCAGAATTTTGATGTCGTCCATAATGTCCTCATGCGCGGTTGGGGGACAGCGTCGGCGGCTGTCCTATGGTTTTTCCCGGTTGGAGGGTCGGGGAGCTTCTTCTTCGCTGTCCAGCATGGCGATGGCGGTGTCGAACTCGCCCGCCTGGGCAAAGGTCGCGGCAGCCATGGCATCTCCGAAGCGCTGGAACAGCGTTTTTTTCCCCTGCCGTTTTTTCCACCGCGCAAGGGCTGCGGAGATGGAGTTTTTTAAGGTGCTGGTGTCAAACGGGGCGATGAGTTCATCAGCCGCCCCGGCCTGCATCCCGGCGATGGACAGCGGGATATTGTCCGGTCGATTGATGAGGATGATCTCGGCTGCGGGCATTTTCTCCCGGATGGCCAGGAGCGGGTGCGGACCCTCGTTGCCGGTCTGCCGGATGTCGAGCAACACAATCTCTGTTCCAGGCTGCGGGGCCGATTCTTCGGACAGGGCGACCGTCATCCCCCAGCCTTGCAGTAGGGTTTGCATTGTTTTTGCAAAGCCTGCGTCGTTTGAAACAATGAGCGCGGTTGCCTGCATGGCTGCCTGGCCAGGACTCAAGGCGTTAGCGGGCGGACTCAGTGGCGAACACGCCGTAGGTCATGCGGATGCCGCTCAAGCCAAGGGACTGGAGGAACTCATCGGCGTTCGGGGCCTGAAGGTCTGGGCACTCGGCCAGACGGATGGCCTCGGCATGGAGCCCCTCTTCGGCAAAGGCGGCTGCCATGAAGATTTTCTGGAATTGATTGATCGCCCTGCTCCGAATGCCGACGGGCATCATGTTTTTGGCAGTTTCCCATTCGCCTGCCTCGGCAAAGGTGATGGCAGTCATCCATTTCTGAAAGGCGTTGAGTGATGTGTTCATGGCAACCTCCGCAAAGTGTGAGATGTTTCCCGCGCATCGGAACGGTCGTGCGCTGTTGTCCTGTTGCATTACAAGGATCGTGCCATGGGATAATTCTTAGTAAATACAGGATGTTGTCAAAAAACAGATCAAATGACGTAACAGGTGGTGGAAACATCGTGGAACAACTGGGAACATATGCGGGCCTGGAGTGAAACAGTGCCGTCGCGGAGAGTGCCCGTTGCTCTGGCTTCGGGGCGGGAAGAAAAAAGGTTTGATGGTGTTGTTGTTTATGTGGCGGGAGAATGATGGTCAGCGCAGGCCGCGAAAAAAAAGATTGACGTCATGGTTCAGGGTGTTGTATCTGGAACATGTGTGGACAATATGAAACACTATGGGGTCTGCAGCCCCAGTCCTTTTTGCTCCCCCTCCCCCGGCGGGAGGGGGCCGGGGGGTGGGTGAAGTTGCAACCTGCCTATTCGTAGCTATTTTCCCCCTCTCCCTAGCCCTCCCCCGCCAGGGGGGAGGGGACTTTTAGGGCTTTTGTATAGAGACTCAATGGTCAGAGATAAATGACAGAAACCGAAGAAACCAACACCTTCCGCCCCGATCTTATTGATATCCTCAATGGGGTGCCGCACGGTATCGCCCTTGTGGACCAGGATCTGCGGATCATCATGATGAACCGTTTCCTCGAGGCGCTTACCGGGTATTCCGGCGAGGAGGCCCGCGGCATATCTTGCGACCATGTGCTGCACAGCAGTTTCGGCAGAAGCGATCAGGTCTTCCGTCAGGCCTTGGAGGCCGGGGTTTCGTGCAGCGCCGAGGGCGATATTCTCGGCCTGAACCGTAAAAAGATCCCCATGCGTTTCACGGCCACCCCGGTGGTGGAATCCGGGCAGGGACGGCAGGCGTTGGTTCTGGTTCTGGAAGACATCACCGTCTTTCAGGAGATCGACCGCAAGAAGGAGGCGGGCCCGGCCAAGGGCCTTCTCGGGCATAGTCCGAAGATGCAGGAGATCTTTGAGCTCCTGCCGGTTCTCGCCCACACCGATTCCTCGGTTTTGATCACCGGGGAAACCGGCACCGGCAAGGATCTCCTGGCCGAGGCTGTGCACCAGGCCTCCAAGCGCAGCAAGTATCCGTTCATCAAGGTCAACTGCGGGGCGCTTCCCGAAAGCCTGCTCGAATCCGAGCTTTTCGGCCATATGCGCGGCGCCTTCACCGGGGCGCACGCCGACAAGCACGGCATGTTCCAGTTGGCCCAGGGCGGCACCATCTTTCTCACCGAAATAGGCGATCTGCCCCTGCCGCTCCAGGTAAAGCTGCTCACCGTTCTCGACGACCGCGAATTTTTCCCCCTGGGCAGCCAGAAGAAGGTCCGGGTCGATGTGCGGCTGATCACCGGCACCCACCGCGACCTGAAACAGCTGGTTGAGGAGGGCAAATTCCGCGAAGATCTGTTTTTCCGCCTCAATGTCCTGCGGGTGCATCTCCCGGCGCTTCGCGAGCGGGATGGCGATGTGCGGCTGCTCATCGATCATTTTCTCCAGATGTTTGCCACCAGCTTCGGCAAAGGCGTGAAAAGGCTTTCCGCCCAGGCCCTGCGCCTGCTGAACAGTTATCGCTACCCAGGCAACGTCCGCGAACTGCGGAATATCATCGAATACGGGGTCAATATCTGTAGGGGCGAGGTCATTGAGGTCGAGCATCTGCCCCCCTATGTGTTGGCCGATGCAGGCAAGGCGCCTCGGGGGAAGGGTGCGGCGGCGTCGCGGGAATCCGCTGAAAAGACGGCGGGAGGGGTGGTGCCGGAGATCCCGGACAACGCTTCGAGCTGGAGCGCCATTGAAAAGAAGCAGATTCTCACCGCGCTCATGCAGACCGGCGGCAGCCGGACCGGGGCGGCAAAGGCGCTTGGCTGGGGCCGCACCACCCTCTGGCGGAAGATGAAGGAGTATGAGCTTGGGTAAGACGGCATGAAGATCCTGGTAACCCTACAGAATAACGATATTGCCCCGCGTTTCGACCTGGCCACCGAGGTGCTCATCGCCAAAATCGTCCGGGGCAAGATCTCGGGGGAGCCGCGCACCGTCCTGCTGCCGGGGCCGGGGAGCGATGAGCTGTGCAGTCTGATCATCCGCGAAGAGGCCTCCCTGGTGATCTGCGGCGGCATTGAAGAGGCGCATTTTCAATATCTGGTCTGGAAAAAAATCGAGGTGATCGACCGGGTGATCGGCCCGGCAGCCCAGGCCATCGACTTGGCCATGGCCAAACAACTGCGACCGGGCGCTATTATCCGGCCGGAAACCGAGAGGAGCGCAGCGTCATGAGCAAACCCAAGTTTCCCCTGTTCTGCGGCCCGTCCAGCCGGGATCTTTCTCCCAAGGCCCGCTACCGCTGCATGCGCAATAGCCTGCTCATCGTGATGCTGGCCATTACCCTGATCCCCCTCTCCATCACCTCGGGCCTGAATTTTATCCAGTACCAGCAGCTCCTGCGCGAGGATTCCCAGGCCAACGCCCGCTGGAACGCGGAAAGCGCCAGGGCGACCATCAGCGCCTATCTGGAAAAACTGGAGGCGGCGATCACCGTGGTTATTGATTCCTACGCCTTCGAGGATCTCTCCGACAGCAAGAAGCTGGAGCAGATATTCCGGCAGCTCAAGAAGGAGCATCAGGGCCTGGTTGATCTGAGCGTGGTCGGGCCGGACGGCATCCAGAGCGCCTATGTCGGCCCCTACGGCGACCTGGTGGGCAAGGATTACAGCGACAGCCTCTGGTTCCACAAGGCCCTGACCCGGCGGATGTATGTGAGCGAGGTGTTCACCGGATTCCGCAATGTGCCCCATTTCGTGGTGGCCGCCAGCAAGAAGGACCCCTATTCGGAGCAGTACTGGGTGCTCAGAGCAAGCATCGACACCGAGACCCTGGATAGGTTTCTCGCTCTGGCCGACACCGAGGCCCTGGAGGACATTTTTCTCATCAACGACAGCGGCAAGTTGCAAAGCGCCTCCCGCTACCATGGCGGGGCCATTGAGGAGATGCGCGGGGACAGCACTTTTTACCGGGCCGTGAGCCGGATTCAGAACACGCCCTGGCTCTTGGTTCTGGACCAGCAGGGGGCAGAGGCGCGGAAGATCTGGCATTCCTTCAAGGCTCGGCTGCTGCTGACCCTCAGCCTCTGTTTTCTTGCCTCGGGCGGGATGGTTGTTTGGCTCTCCCGCTTTCTGGCGGGTAAATTTCGGGAGGCCGATGAAACGCGGGACGCGATCTTGAGCGAAACCGAACACTCCAACAAGCTTGCCTCCATCGGCCGGCTGGCTGCAGGCGTTGCCCATGAGATCAACAACCCGCTGGCGATCATCGGGGAAAAGGCCGGGCTGATGCAGGATTTGGTCGGGCTGGACAAGGATTTCCGCCATCGGGAGAAGTTTCTCGATCAGCTGGGTTCCCTGCAAAATGCCGTGGTTCGGGCGCGGACCATCACCCACCGGCTCCTGGGCTTTGCCCGGCGGATGGAAACCTCCCTGACCCTGGTGCAGCTCAACGAGATCCTCCAGGAGGTCTTGAGTTTTCTGGAAAAAGACGCAGCCTACCGCAACATCCATGTTATCCTGCAACTCCAGGAAAACCTGCCGGTCATCCGCGCGGACCATGGCCAATTGCAGCAGGTGTTTTTGAACGTGATCAACAACGCCATCGACGCGATCCGTAGCGATGGCGAGATCCACATCACCTCCCGCCGCGAAAATAACAAAACGGTCATGGTGGCCATCTCCGACACCGGGCCGGGGATTGCCCCGGATGTCCTGAAGAATATCTTCGAGCCGTTTTTCACCACCAAGGGCAACGAGGAGAAACAGGGCACCGGGCTAGGCCTGTCCATTACCTATGGCCTTGTGCAGAAGATGGGCGGCAAGATCGAAGTGAGCAGCGAGGTCGGGGTGGGCACCACTTTTATCATCACCTTTCCGGTGTATAGCGAAGGCAGCGAGGGCGAGAGCAATGACCGCGCATAGAATTTTGATTGTTGACGACGAACTTGATTTTGGCACCACCCTGGCGGAGCGCTTGGAGCTGCGGGGCTTTGCCGCCAAGGCCGTGGGCGGGGCCCAGGAAGCGATGGCGGTGCTCGCTGGTGACTGGCGACCGGACGTGGTCCTCCTTGACCTGATGATGCCGGGGATAGACGGCCTCGCCGCCCTGGACCTGATCAAGCAGCACGACCCCAAGATCCAGGTAATCATCCTCACCGGACACGGCTCCACGGAAAGCGGCATCATCGGTATGCAGCGCGGCCTATTCGATTATTTGATGAAGCCGGTGGACATCGGCGAATTGATCGCCAGGATCAACGAGGCCGGGGGGCAGTGAAGGTTTTTACTTTGACCGGGGATGGGCTTTTGGTATGGTTGGCGTGGGATTTTGCCTCCCCTCCCTTGACGGGAGGGGATTGAGGGGTGGGTGAAGCTGCCG
>JAPLJG010000060.1 GCA_026388735.1 Deltaproteobacteria bacterium | reverse complement strand
TTCTCTTCGGTGATCCAGACATACTTGCCATACTTTAAAAGAAGCGGCCTGCCCAGATAATGGGAGGCGAAGTAATTCAGGTAGGCGCCGAAGAGACTACCCAAGGTACCGCAGAGAATAACCGGCAGCATCTCCATCTTCCCTGCCTGGACAAGATACCCGGCCGGGGGCATGACGACCTCGCTGGGGATCGGGATTACCGAACTCTCCATGGCCATCAGGATGAAGATTCCCGGATAGCCCATGACTCCGATACTCTCCACGAGCCAGTTGATGAGATTGTGCATCTGACGCTCCTTGCTGTGTTGATGGAGCGCCATTCTATACGGTTCTGCGCAAAAAAACGACCAATTATAACGGGCGATCCCGTGGCTGATTGGCAAGCCGCTCAAAAAAAGCGAACTTGACATCCGGGCACAATCGCCCTAATATCTGAGCAACTGCTCATACACTAAAAGGAACGCCATGCCGACCGACCGCTGCCAATGCCGGATTGTCCACGAACAGCAGGTGGAAAAAGCCCGAAAGGCCGCCCTGCCTCCGGCTGAGATCGACAAACTCGCCCAATTCTTCAAGGCCTTTGCCGACCCGACCAGGCTCAAGATTCTCCAAGCCTTGCACCAGGAGGAGATGTGCGTCTGCGATCTGGCCGCTTTTCTCGGGGTGAGCGAATCAGCGGTGAGCCATCAGTTGCGGATGCTCCGGCAGATGGCCCTGGTGGCCAATCGGCGCGAGGGGCCAGTGCTCTATTATCGGCTCACCGATGCGCATATCAGCCAGCTTGTCCTTGTGGCGTTGGAACATATCCAGGAGTAAATCATGCACCTCATTTTCAGCATCCTCACCGAATCCTGGCAGCTCCTTCTGGACGCCGCCGTCTATATCCTCTTCGGCATTCTCATCGGCGGCCTGCTCAAGGTCTTTCTCTCGCCCGCCTATGTGGCCCACCATCTGGGCCAGGGCCGGTACAGCTCGGTGTTCAAGGCGGCCCTGTTCGGGGTTCCCCTACCCCTGTGTTCCTGTGGGGTGCTGCCTGCGGCGGCGGCCCTGAAGCGGCAGGGGGCCAACAACGGCGCCACCACCGCCTTTCTCATCTCCACCCCGGAGTCGGGCATCGATTCCATCAGCGTCAGCTATGCCCTGTTGGACCCAATCATGACCGTGGCCCGGCCCCTGGCCGCCTTTGTCTCCGCCCTCATTGCCGGGTGCATCGAAAACACCTACAACCCGCCCAGGCCCCAGCTGGCCATGGCTGCCGATCTTTCCTGCGCGGTGGATGGCTGTTGCAGCGGAATAGACTGCCCGCCTGCGGAACACGCCCGGCACCACACCTTGCCTGAAAAAATTCGGGCTGGGATGGGCTATGCCTTTGGCGAACTCTGGGGGGATCTGGCTGGCTGGTTTTTCATCGGCCTGCTGCTGGCCGGGCTGATCTCCGCCCTGGTGCCCGACGACCTGATCACCGCCTATCTTGGTGGGGGCTTTGTTGCCATGCTCCTGATGCTGGCCTTCGGCATCCCGCTGTATATCTGCGCCACCGCCTCCACCCCCAT
>JAPLJG010000002.1 GCA_026388735.1 Deltaproteobacteria bacterium | reverse complement strand
TCCACCAGCTTGGCCCCGGTGCGGCTCATCACCTCAGGGATTCGAAAGGAGCCGCCGATCTCCACCAGCTGGCCGCGAGAAACGATGACCTCGCGCCCCTTGGCCAGGGTGTCCAGCACCAGCATCACCGCAGCGGCATTGTTGTTGACCACCAAGGCGGCCTCGGCCCCGGTCAGCTCGCAGAGGATATCCTCCACCAGACTGTACCGGCTGCCCCGCTTGCCCGTGGCCAGATCAAGCTCCAAATTGGAATAGCGGCTACCCACGGCCAGCAGGCTCTCCATGGCCGCCTCGGGCAACAGGGAACGGCCAAGATTGGTATGCACCACCACGCCGGTGCCGTTGATCACGGTGCGGAAATTGGGACGGAGTCTGGCGGCAAGGAGGGCGGCAAAACGGGGGAGCAGGGCGGCCTGGGTCAAATCCGCGGGCTTGATCGGCGCGCCTTTGAGAATCTCCTGCCGGAGAGACTCCAGCAGTTGACGCACCGAGCTTTTCACCAGCGAAGCCGGTGCATCGGGAGGCGGGACCAGCCAGCCGAGAAATTCATCAACCTTGGGAATAGCCCGAAGCAGGCGTTGGGTGGAAGCGGCCGGTTGCCCGGCGGATTCAGGTTTTGTGGTCATTCACTCCCCAGTTCAGGCAGAAAACGGCGGTTCAAGATCAAGAAACCCATAACATACTGAAAGGACTTACCGTTTTTCCGGAAAGCTGTCAAGGGGAAGGCAACATACTGGATCAAGTCCGGACACTCGACACCTTCCTCCGGCTAATGTGTGTGGCTTCAGCTACGAACGAAGCGAATCAGATGGAGGCCGTTTTGAGCTGACAATATTCAGATCAATGCAGTCGCGACCTCTCGAAGCGCAGCCAGCAGCACCTCTCGATTCTGCGGCTTCCGGTTGGCGAACATTGGACTCGGGTGTGGACACGTCATCAGTCGCAAATCTGGTCGAATTACGCGAAGTCGCGACGCCACGCGTTGGGCCTTGCCCCCGACCAGAACGACAACTCGCAGCCGTGGAAGCATCTCAAGAAGCTGGAGCAGGTACGGCCAGCCCTCTTCAATATCGGTCAAGTCCGCCGGTCGTATCCGACCGCCAGAACCGACATACCAAGGAACGATGTTCCAGCTTACGGTGCGATTCCGCGGCACACCGATCTTCGCGTTCAACTCCAGCCAGTTCTTGGCCGACTCGTCTGGATTGTTGCGAGAGATGAACCCGCTCTGGACGGCTCTCGGACCTGGAGCTTCAAGCACAAACAGACACTCAGCGGCTACACCGCCGTCGGCCGGATCGAAGTACGGAACGGCATCACCACACCTGCGTTCATGACGGATGCGGTCGACGAATACAGTGAGCTCGTTCACATGAGATTCATGCAGTCGTAAAAATCGCTGAGCGCGATGCCGCGAATCACCTAACGACTTCGGCTTGTCAATCATTGTCGATCTCTCGTTCATGGTGTGGTCAAATAAAAATGGACAGCTTAGGAGGCAACAACCACTCGTCACACTTCCTCCCCCATCAAAACTCCTCAATCCGTTTCCTGAACCACCGGAGCACCGCCTCCTTCTTCTCGGCGATATCGATCTCGTAGATATCCTGCGGGAACAGCAGCTGGGCTACCCCGGAGTCGAAGATCCGCTTCACCTCGTATTCGTCGTGGGAGACCTCCCGCTCATAGATATAGTTGAGGTACGAGCGGTTGGTGTGGACGATGAACTCCACGCGCATGCCGCCCATGCGGGCGAAGAACTTGAACATCTGGGTCTTGGCCGAGCTGCCGATGCTGCCGCTGTGGTGCCCGCCGCTGGAAAGGGTGTCGCTCACCTCCTCCAGGGTCATCAGCGATCCGGCCTTGGTGGCGCTCTGGGTCAGGTGTTTCTGAAAGGCCTTGACCTCGGCCACCGAATCCACCACCCCCATGAGGCCCAACTCGTCATCCACCGCCACAGCCGGATTTTCCTCGCCCTTGCGCAGGAGCTTCAGCACCTTGGTCTCGGACTGTTTCTTGCGGATGGAAACATAGATCGGCACCTCCACCCCGTTGGCCTGGAAGCGCCGGCGCTTGATCAGGGTAAGCTTCTGGTTGGCCTTCTTTTTGACCCCAGGGACCTCCTTGCCAAAAACCTTGGCCGCGGTGCCGCCATAAGCCCAGTGGCCTTGACCGACGACCTCGACCTTGGTGCAGGCAAAGGTTTCAGGGTCGTGGTCGCTCAGGAGGTAAACGATCTCCAGTTCGCCGATCCTGCTTTTCTTGCTCCAGACGTATTCGTTCAAAAAGTCGAGAAACTGGTCGAATTTAGCCTCCACCTCGGTTTCCCGTTCCCGCTGATCGATGGAGCCGGCCAGATTCATGAGGATCAGCTTGCGCTTGGCCTCGAAGCGCGCCTTCTTGTGATAGCGGTCGTCAAAGAGGATGAGCAGCAGATCCACCGGGCTCTTGCAGGAGTCGATCTCGTTGGTCATCTCGATGTAGGAGGCGTAGTTGGCCAGAACCTTGGCCTTGAGATAGTTGATCACTCCATCGGCGGTGCGAGAATAGGTGTTGACCCGCAGGATCACCTCCCTGGCGTTGCCCTCGATGCCGAACATGTTGCCCAACAGCCGGTAGGCCCGCTCGTTGGCCAGCTTCCGCCGGGCCGGATCATTGATGATCGCCTGTATCTCGGCAAAGGTGCGAACATCAAGAAACTCGAAGATTTGGTTGCGCAAAATCCGGTAGCGGGTGGCCATGCCAGCCTCGGCCAGGCCCTTGGCAAAGAGCCGCGCCTCCGGGGAAAACGGGGCCAGGGCCGGTGGCCTGTCTCCGGTGGCAAAGGGGCCGGAGCTGGCCAGCAGTGAAAAAATGTTCTCGTGCGTCATGCGACTTTTCCCCTTTTTCCACGACCGCAATCGCGGCCTTGACAACTCGCTTTTTCCCACTGTACGTGCAGGAAGGGCACGGATCAAGAACTATATTCGGCCACGAAACCATGGGCTCCGCCGCTTTCAAAAAAAACCCGCCTGTCTCAATCTGGGAGGGAAGCGAGACAGGCGAGCAAACAGGGGGAAGGATGTGAAAAGCCCCTACTAGAACGCCATGCTCACGGCAACGCCGCCATAGACGAAGCTAGTAGCATCGTTTCTACCAAACAAGCCGTCATCTGGACGCTATCCGCTTTACGTGTTTTTCAAGTTCCGTGCCAACAGCGGCAACAATCCACAGCGCACTTAACCCTTTGAAGTTCCGCCATCTATCTGCACGCAAAAAGCAGCCAACCCCAAACAGCGACACACACAAAGCACACATTTATGCAAAACCTACAGAGACACGACGCACATAATTGTACAACGGTGCATGCCCTGCGCCCCACAGGAAAGAAGCAGCACCTTTTTGCCGACACATCCAAAACCAGAAATCACATGGACATCTCGCCAACAAACCAAAAACCCCTTGACGTAGCAATGCGGATAAGTCAAATATATATTTAACTTATTTACTAAAACTTCATTCGCCTCTTCCTTAAAGAATACCGCCCATGAAAAAACGCATCCTGCTCTCCCTCCTTGGCCTGCTGCTGGTGATCGCCATCCTTGCCGGCATCAAAGGTTTGCAGATTTTCAAGATGGTGGGCACAGGCAAGAGCTTTACCCCCCCGCCCGAAACGGTAACCACGGCCCAGGCCCATACGGAGTCTTGGGAGACCACCGTGCCAGCCGTGGGTTCTCTGGAAGCGGTGCAGGGAGTGACCGTTGCCGCCGAATCGCCCGGCAAGGTGACCCGTATCGCCTTTACCCCTGGCACCTTTATAAAGGCAGGCAGCCTCCTGATCCAACAGGACACCTCTTCCGAGGAGGCGCAACTCCAGGCGGCGGAAGCCACGGCAATGCTGGCCAAAGTCAATTTCGAGCGGCTCCGCCTGCTCGTAGAGACAAACGCCGTTTCCAAGGCTGCTTATGATGACGGCGAGGCGAAACACAAACAGGCGGTGGCCGAGGCCGATACGATCCGGGCAGCCATCGCCAAAAAAACCATCCGCGCCCCATTCTCCGGCCGTCTCGGCATCCGCTTGGTCAACCTGGGCCAGATCCTCAAGGAAGGGGAGGCCATTGTTTCCCTCCAGGCCCTGGACCCAATTTTTATCAATTTCATGCTGCCCCAGCAGGAGCTGTCCCGCATCCAGCCGGGATTTCCGGTGCGGATAACCTCCGACGCCTTGCCCGGCCAAACCGTGGTCGGCAAGATCACCGCCATCAACCCGCAGGCTGACAACGCCACCCGTAACGTCCGGGTGCAGGCTACGGCGACAAACAAAGAAGAGCGCCTGCACCCCGGCATGTTCGCCACGGTGGCCGTGGTGCTGCCCGGCAAAAACCAAGTGTTGACCCTTCCCGCCACCGCTGTGCTCCCGGCCCCGTACGGCGATTCGGTCTTTGTGGTCGAAGAGCGGAAAAACGAAAAAACCGGCAAACCCGGTTTGGCAGTGCGCCAGCAGTTTGTCCGCCTCGGGGAAAAGCGAGGCGACTTCGTCGCCATTGTCTCTGGTCTTAAGGCAGGGGCCACCGTGGTCAGCACCGGTGTGTTCAAACTGCGCAACGGCCAGGGAATCGTGGTGGACAATGCCCTGAACCCGGAGTTCCTTCTGAATCCCAAGCCAGACAACAGTTGAGCCGCTCAAGTCAAGACCCATGAAATTCACTGACCTTTTCATCCGCCGCCCCGTGCTTGCCATGGTGATCAGCCTGCTCATCATCATTGCCGGGTTGCAGGCTCTGCGCAGTCTCAATGTCCGCCAGTTCCCCAAAAGCGACAACGCGGCAGTCACCGTAACCACCGTCTATGTCGGGGCCAATGCCGAACTGGTCCGGGGCTTCATCACCACCCCGCTGGAACGGGCCATTGCTGCAGCCGACGGCATTGATTACCTGGAATCCCAGAGCGCCCAAGGCGTCTCCACCATCACCGTCCGGTTGAAACTCAACTATGACCCCACCAAGGCCCTGGCCGAGATCGGCTCCAAGGTCGATCAGGTCCGCCGCGACCTGCCGCCCGAGGCCGAGGTCCCGGTGATCAACATCGAGTCGGCGGACAGCAAATTTGCTTCAGCCTATCTCAGCTTCACCTCCGATGTTCTTACCCAAAACGAAATCACCGATTATCTGACCAGGGTCGTACAGCCACGTCTTTCCGCTCTCGAAGGCGTGCAGCGCGCCGATGTTCTCGGCGCCCGTACCTTTGCCATGCGCATCTGGCTCAACCCCGAGCGCATGGCCGCCTATAACGTCAGCCCGGCCCAGGTGCGCAAGGCCCTGGGCGCCAACAACTTCCTGGCCGCCATTGGCAACACCAAGGGCTCGCTCATTCAGGTCAATCTCACCGCCAACACCAATCTGAATTCGGTGGCGGAATTCAAACGGTTGGTGATCCGTGAACAGGACGGGGCCACCGTCCGCCTGGAAGACATCGGCGAGGTGGCGCTCGGCGCGGAAAACTATGACGCAGAGGTGCGTTTTTCCGGCCAGACCGCCACCTTTATGGGAATCTGGCCTCTGCCCAGCGCCAACTCCCTGGACGTGATCAAGCTGGTGCGCACGGAAATGGCGGCCATTGAAAAGGATCTGCCCACCGGCCTCAAGGGACGCATCGCCTACGATGCCACGGCTTACATCGATAACGCCATCAACGAGGTACTCAAGACCCTCGGCGATACGTTGCTCATCGTGATGGTGGTCATTTTCCTCTTCCTCGGCTCCTTCCGCTCGGTGCTGATTCCGGTGGTGGCCATCCCCCTGTCACTCATCGGCGGCCTGTTCCTGATGCAGATCTTCGGCTTCAGTGTCAATCTGCTTACCCTGCTGGCCATCGTTCTTTCGGTGGGGCTGGTGGTGGACGACGCCATCGTGGTGGTGGAAAACGTCGAACGCCACCTCCGCACAGGCAAATCTCCGCTGGACGCGGCCCTGCTGGGCGCTCGCGAGCTGGTGGGACCAATCATCGCCATGACCATCACCCTCGCTGCGGTCTATGCGCCCATCGGCTTTCAGGGCGGACTCACCGGCTCGCTCTTTCGGGAATTCGCCTTTACCCTGGCCGGGACTGTGACCATCTCTGGGGTGGTGGCCCTGACCTTATCCCCGATGATGTCGGCCAAACTGCTCAAACCAGGGATTGAAGAACATGGCCTGGCAGGCAGGATCGCCCGCGGCTTTGCCAGGCTGCGCGCCGCCTATGGCCGCTGGCTGGACGCCACTCTTGCAGCCAGGCCCGCGGTCTACACGGTCTGGATCGTCATCTCCCTGCTCAGCATCCCCATGTTCACCATGTCGGCCAAAGAGCTCGCCCCCACCGAGGACCAGGGGGTCATCTTCGGCATCGTGGACGCGGCGGCAAACTCCACCCTGGACCAGACCAGCGCCTATACCGCCGCAGCCAACAAAGTCTTTCTCTCGGTGCCGGAAACTGATTTCACCTTCCAGATCACCCAGCCCACTTCCGGGTTCAGCGGCCTGGTCACCAAGCCTTGGGATCAGCGGAAGCGTTCGGTGTTTGCGATCATGCCCGAAGTGCAGCATAAGCTCCAGGCCCTACCCGGCATCCGGATCTTCCCGGTCTTGCAGCCCTCACTCCCAGGCGGCGGCCAGTTCCCGGTGGAATTCATCCTAGCCTCAACGGCGGAGGCTCCGCAGATCCTGGAATTTGCCCAGCAGATCCAGCAAAAGGCCATGCAAAGCGGGATGTTCGCCTTTCCGCCCATCATCGACATGAAGATCGACCAACCCCAATCGGAGTTCGTCATTGACCGTGACAAGGTGGCGGATATGGGCCTCAGCCTCGAACAGGTGGGCGCGGACCTCGGCGCCATGGTGGGCGGCAATTTCGTCAACCGTTTCGACATTGCGGGCCGCAGTTACAAGGTCATCCCCCAAATCGCCAGAACCGACCGCCTCAACCCGGAGCAGCTCAAAAAGATCTACATCACCGGGCCAAACGGCCAGCTGGTGCCGCTTTCCACCGTGGCCACCATCCAGGACTCCACGGTGCCCCGCTCCCTGAACCGTTTCCAGCAACTGAACGCGGTCAAGATCAGCGGCGTTTCGGTGCGCCCCTTGGACGAAGCCCTGCGCTATCTGGAAGCCGAGGCCGCAAAGATCCTGCCCAAGGGCTATGTGCTTGACTACACCGGCGAGTCCCGCCAGCTGCGCAGCGAGGGCAACAAGTTCCTGCCCGCCTTCGGCCTGGCGGTGGTCCTGATCTTTTTGGTCCTGGCCGCCCAGTTCAACAGCTTCCGCGACCCCTTTGTTATCCTGGCAGGGTCGGTACCCCTGGCCATGTTCGGGGCGCTGATCTTCACCTTCCTCAAGATCCCCAACCCCAATGTCCCCTTCTGGACCCACGGCTGGACCACCACCCTCAACATCTATTCCCAGGTGGGGCTGGTGACCCTCGTCGGCTTAGTGGCGAAAAACGGCATCCTCATTGTCGAATTTGCCAATAAACTTCAGGAACAAGGACACCCCAAACTGGCCGCCATCCGGGAAGCCTCCATGACCCGACTGCGTCCCATCCTCATGACCAGCTCCGCCACGGTGGCCGGGCATTTCCCCCTGACTCTGGTCACCGGCGCCGGGGCAGCAGCCCGAAACTCCATCGGTCTGGTGCTGGTGGGCGGCATGGCGGTGGGCACCCTGTTCACCCTCTTCGTGGTGCCTTCCATCTACATGTTGGTAGCCCGCGACCACGGGCAGGATCAATTGCCGGAGGCCAACCCCGGCGAACCGGAAACCATCCGCCCATGAATACGGCAGAGATCTGGAACGCCCTGGGCTCGGTGCCGGAAGAAGAGATGGCCCATGTGGCCACCCGGCTTTTCGCCCTATACGAGGCCAGACTCCAGCAGAACCCGGATGACCCGGAGGCCCTGCATTTTTTCAGCAACCTCGATCTCGCCATTACCCAGACCTGCCAATGCAACAGCAACAGACGATAAGCCACCGGGGCCAGGCAGCGTCTGCCGTGCTCAGCGCAACGTTATTGCTCCTCTGCCTTGTTTCCGCCAACCCAAGCCAGGCGCAAGAAAACAGCGTTGATGCAATGTGCATGCTGGAAGAACACAATGCCCTGCGCTCCACCGTCGGCGTCCAGGAGTTGCGCTGGTCCGACGCCCTTGCCCACCAAGCCGCAACCTGGGCCGACACCCTCAAAAAATCAGGCTGCGCCATGAAACACAGCCATGCTGCAAGGGTTGGGGAAAATCTCTACTGGGCCAGCCCCCTAAAAACAGGCAGCAGAAGCAAAGGCAACAGCGCCTGGAAATTGCGCCTGACCCCGCAGCCCATCACGGAAAAAGATGTGGCCGCCAGCTGGGCCAATGAACAACCATGGTACTCCCGAGCCAGCAACACCTGCAACGCGCCCCCTGGCAAAACCTGCGGCCATTACACCCAGATGGTTTGGGCAGGCACCAGGGAAGTCGGCTGCGCCAAAGCCGTGTGCGACGACAGCTCACAGGTTTGGGTGTGCAACTACGCGCCAGCCGGAAATGTGATCGGGCAACGTCCCTACTGACAGCACTCGCCCCATGCGGGCAACCACCGAAATTGTCCGCCGCTTCCTGAACCCCTCGACAGCAATCCCCAATCCCGCTATGATGTGACAGCTTCGTCGTCAAGGAGGACATAAGCCATGGACCAACAGATGGATCAACAACTCGCATCACTGCACACCATCGCCAACAAGGCCACCGCCTTTCTGGTGGACTACAGTTTTCAAGTGGTCGGGGCCATCATCATCCTCATTGCCGGGTTCCTGCTTGGCAACTGGGTGGCCACCGCCGTGGCCAAGCTCTGCGAAAACCGGGGGGTTGATGTCACCCTGCGCCATTTCCTCTCTTCCCTGGCCAAGATCGTGGTGGTTGCCTTTGCGGTGCTCATCGCCTTAAGCAAGTTCGGGATCACCATCGCCCCGTTCATCGCGGCCATCGGCGCGGCAGCCTTCGGCGCCACCTATGCCCTCCAGGGTCCGCTCTCCAACTACGGCGCAGGCCTGGCCATCATCTTGGGCCGCACCTTTATCGTCGGCGATACGATCACGGTGGCCGGGGTCTTCGGGGTGGTGGAGGAGGTTACCCTGGCCCATACCACCCTGCTCACCGAGGATGGAGTAAAAGTCACCGTACCCAACAAGCATATTGTCGGGGAGATCCTGCATAATTCAGGAGGGTACCGCATTGTGGAAAGCTCGGTGGGCATCAGCTACAACGCCGACCCCGTCCGGGCCATTGCCGTCATCAGCCAGGCCATCGCCGGTTTCCCCCAAGTGAAGAGCGGGCCAGCACCGCAGATCGGCATCGATGATTTCCGGGATTCCTCGGTGGCCATCGGCTACCGATACTGGGTGCCCACCCAACGCTACATCGAAACCATGCATGCAGTGAACCTGGCTGTGTATCAGGAACTTGACCGCTCCGGAATCAGCATCCCCTTCCCGCAACGGGTAATCACCATAATGAAGGATCAAAACCTTTCATGAAAGCAAACAAGTCCTACGATACCGCAACACTGCTCAAACTGGCGACCTATGCCTCCACCGCCACGGCGGTGGTGCTCATCGGGGTCAAATGCGTGGCCTGGTTCATGACTGGCTCCTTGAGCGTCATGGCCTCCCTGGTGGATTCGCTCATGGACGCAGCCGCCTCGCTGATCAATCTGTTTGCTGTGCGCTATTCGCTGAAGTCCGCGGACGAGGATCACCAGTTCGGACACGGCAAAGCAGAAGCCCTGGCCGGGCTCGGCCAAGCCTGCTTTATTGCCGGCTCAGCCATCTTTCTGCTTATGCAGGCCATCGAACGGTTGCACCATCCGCAACCTTTGCAAGATCTTGGTGTCGGCATGTGGGTCATGGTCTTTGCCATTGCCGCCACCATTTTACTCCTGGCCTTTCAGGGCTATGTCATCAAGCAGACCAATTCTTCCGCCATCCGCGCCGATTCTCTCCATTACAAAACCGATCTGCTCACCAACACGGCCACCATCTTCGCCCTGTTTTTTGTCGCCTCGGGCTGGCCCCTGCTGGACCCGCTGGGGGCGCTGGCCATTGCCGGATACATCCTTTACAGCGCCTGGCAAATCGGACAGGAGGCCATGCAAATCCTCATGGACCGGGAACTTCCGGAAGAAACCCGCCAACGCATCTGCGACATCGTCCTGGCCCATGCCACCGTGCTCGGAATCCACGACCTACGCACCCGACAGTCCGGGCAGACCATGCACCTCCAGCTTCATCTGGACCTTGATCAAGGTCTGCCGCTTGCCGAGGCGCACCGGGTGGCAGACGAAGTGGAGCTCGCCATCATGGCCATCTTCCCCCAGGCCGATGTCCTCATCCACCAGGACCCACGCAACCCGGCCCGCTACCGCCGCAATCCCCAAAAATGCCAAGAACAGCTGCCGACAAATCGCGGGGGTTGACCCGCCACCCGCCAGGCCAGCGCAGGGTACAAGAAGAAAATTCTCACGCACACCACCCACAAAGGTAATTATGAAAACAACTATACAAACCGCGCTTGCCTATGGCCTGGCCCTGGCTGCGATCTTCGGCTTCTGGTGTGCTATCGGTCAACCGCGCCCGATCCCGGAGGCGGAACTGGCTGCCCACCACACCCTGCAATGCGTGTCCTACGCGCCCTTTGAAAAGGACCAATCCCCCTTTGATTTTGCCAAGGGCATGACCATTGCCCCTGCCCGGATAGACGCGGATCTGGCCATCCTCTCCCATCGTTTTTCCTGCATCCGCACCTATTCGGTGGCCGGGCTTGAGGCCTTGCCGGAGTACGCGGAAAAATACGGGATGCAGGTGCTGCTGGGCGCCTGGGTAGGTGCTGACCCAAAGCTCAATCAGCAGGAGCTAGAAAAGGTGGTCGAACTTGCCAAACGCCATCCGGCAAGCGTCCGGGCGGTGGTGGTGGGCAACGAGGCCCTGCTCCGCAGGGAGATCACCGGCCCACAGCTCGCCGAATACATTCAGCAGGTCAAAGCCGCCTTGCCTGGGGTGCCGGTGACCTACGCCGATGTCTGGGAGTTCTGGCTCAAGCACCCGGAGGTGGCCCAGGCCACTGATTTTGTCATGATCCACATCCTGCCCTACTGGGAGGACAACCCGGTTGCCGTCGACCAGGCCATGGCCCACGTCAAAAAGATCCGAGAAGAGATCGGCTCAAAGATTCCGGGCAAGGAGATCGTCATCGGCGAAACCGGCTGGCCCTCCCAAGGACGGATGCGGAAAGGGGCGCTGCCCAGCCTGGAAAATCAGGCCCGTTTCATCCGCGGCTTCGTTGCTCTGGCCGAACAGGAGCATTGGCAATACAACCTGATCGAGGCCTTTGATCAGCCATGGAAACGCATCAAGGAAGGCGCGGTGGGCGGCTATTGGGGCCTATACAGTCCGGATCGGGTCGACAAGCATATCCTTTCCGGGCCTGTTTCCAATTTTCCCAACTGGCGTATGCTCTTTGCCCAATCCGCAGCCATTGCCTTACTGACCCTGCTCATTGCCCGCCGCCACAGTTCCATGAGCGCGGCCCGCTGGCTGCAATTTTCCGCAGCCATGGCCAGCGGCGCCATTCTTATTGTGCTGCAAGGGCATCAATTTTCCATCATCTCCACCAACAATTATGAATACCTCTGGGCCGGCCTCGTCCTCTCGCTGAGCGCCGGCGTCTACCTGTTGACGCTCAAAGCCATCGCTTCCGGCACCATGCCCAGACATCTCAGCTTAGATGGGGCCATGGACTTTCTGCGGGGGAAATCCCGCCTCAGCCCCGAAGCCGTATACGGTGCTCTACGGCTGGGGGTAATCACCTGCGCCCTGATCGCCGTCCTTGGACTGGTCCTGGACGCCCGCTACCGAAGCTTCAACAACTTCGCCTTTGCCATCCCCGCTCTGGCCTATGCCTGGTTTTCCCGCAGGCAGGGCGGTCAAACCTGCCAGGGCATGCTCGAACGGCTCAGCGCCCTGCTGCTCGCCGCCGGGGCGGTGACGATTCTGATCAACGAAACCCCGCTGAACTGGCAGGCCGATATCTGGGTGGCCATCTGCCTGCTCCTGGCTTGGCCCCTCTGGCGGCAAAGCCGGGGCATCTCGTTGCGCCCCCTGCTGCCTTTTGGTCTTCTGGTGCTTGGCGCCTTTGGCGCCTTTGCGGCCCTGCGCCACGGGGTCTTTATCTCGGAACGACTGGTTGGGGTATGCGCGGATTCGCCGGACAAGACCGTCTGCCTGGTCCGCTCCATGATCGGCAAACTTATGTACAACCAGGTCTTTGCCTGGACGAGCATCACCCTTGCCGGGCTTGCCATTTGGCGTAATTCTGTGTGCATGTGCTCCCTGGCCCTGGTCGCCAGTCTAGCCGGGCTGGCATTTTATAATGTCAATCTGGCGGCCCTGGCCTTTGTCCTGGCCGGACTGACCCTGGTGCACCGGAAAAACACGCAAAAAATTTCCGCATGAGCGCCACTCAGAGCAAAGATATCCTGCAAGAAGGCCTGACCGCCATGGGCATCGCCATGGACGGGCAGGCCCGCAAACGGCTTGTGTCCTACTGCGACGAGCTGCTTCGCTGGGGCGCCAAAATCAATCTGGTGGCCAAGGCACCGTTACGTGAGACTATCGAGACCCATTTCCTCGACTCCCTGACCCTGTTGCGAGTTCTCCCGCCACTTGATGAGCCGCAATTGCCGCTCCTCGACATCGGCACCGGCGCGGGATTTCCCGGGCTGGCCCTCAAGGCGGCCCGGCCCGAACTACCGGTTATCCTGGTGGAGCCCCGCCAGAAACGGGTTTCTTTTTTGCGCCATGTAATCCGGACCCTGGAGTTGAAGGATATCGAGGTGCTCTGTGGGCGACTGGAAAAAGGCTCCGCCGAGGTGGATGGCCAAACCCTTGCCGTACCCATCATCACCAGTCGCGCCTTCACCAACATCGGTGAATTTCTCCTGCACACCGCAGCAATCAACCCGGCGAGCGGCCAAGTCATCTGCATGAAAGGCCCTCGGGCCGAAGAGGAGATCGCCGCCTGGAGGGCAGAGCAACCAAACAGCCCCTACCGGTTACAAGAAATCGTCGAACTGACCCTGCCCTTTTCCGGCAAGGTCCGCAACCTGGTTATCTTCAGCAAAGAAGGCGAGTAAGCATCATGCCGACCCCCAAAACCCCAGCCATCATGTTCCAAGGCACCTGCTCCAACGCGGGCAAATCGGTGCTCACCGCCGCCCTGTGCCGTATCCTCTTGCAGGATGGATTACGGGTCGCCCCGTTCAAGGCCCAAAACATGTCGCTCAACTCCTTTGTCACCAGAGACGGCGGCGAGATGGGGAGGGCGCAGGTAGTGCAGGCCCAGGCGGCCCGCCTGGACCCGGATGTGCGCATGAATCCGGTCCTGCTCAAGCCCTCCAGCGACACGGGCAGCCAGGTTATCCTGCTGGGCAAACCGGTGGGCAACATGACGGTGAACGACTATCTGGCCTACAAGCCCCAGGCCTTTGTGGCGGTGCAGGCGGCCTACGATTCCCTGGCCAGCGAATACGAGGTCATGGTTCTGGAGGGAGCGGGCAGCCCTGCCGAGGTGAACCTCAAGGCCCACGACATCGTTAACATGCCCATGGCCCGGTATGCCGAGGCATCGGTTCTGCTGGTGGGCGATATCGACCGGGGCGGGGTGTTCGCCTCCTTTGTTGGCACCATGGAGATTCTGGATGAATGGGAGCGGGACTTGATCGCCGGATACGTAGTAAACCGCTTCCGGGGCCAGAAATCGCTGCTTGCCGAGGCGCTTACCTACATGGAACAACGAACCAGCAAACCGGTGTTGGGCGTGGTGGACTACCTGGCCAATCTGGGGCTGCCAGAAGAGGATTCAGTGAACTTCAAGGCCGGGCTTTTCAGCCCGCACCGGCCCGCAGGCGAGCATGTCACCGTGGCGCTCATCGACCTGCCGCACATCTCGAACTTCACCGATTTCGAGCCTTTTCTGGCCGAACCGGACCTGTTTGTCAAGATCGCCAGAACCCCGGCCGATATCGCTGGGGCAGACGCGGTGATCCTGCCGGGCAGCAAAAACGTCATCGCCGACATGAAATGGCTTTTCAACTCAGGCCTGGCCGAGGCCTTGAAAGAATACAGCGCAAAGGGGCAGGAGATCGTCGGCATCTGCGGCGGCTTCCAGATGTTGGGCACGAGCATCGACGACCCCTACCATATCGAGTCTGCCGGAGAAACTCTCACCGGGCTCGGCCTAATCAACCTTGCCACGGTGCTGGAAAAAGACAAGACCCTGACCCGGCAAAGCGGCACCCATCTCGCCTCTGGCCTTAAGGTGCACGGCTACGAGATCCACCACGGCCAGAGCCGGGCCAATGAGACCTGCGACATCCTCACCTTCAGCAACGGGGAAAGCGGCGGGGTGGGCAACCCCTCGCACACCATCTGGGGCACCTATCTGCACGGCATCTTTGACGCAGACCCCTTCCGGCGCTGGTTCATCGACCGCTTACGGGAAAGGCGGGGGCTTGCCCCGTGCAACCGGGTGCAGGCAGCCTATGATCTGGAACCGGCCTTTGACCGGCTGGCCGAAGCGGTGCGCAGCCAGATCGACATGACCGCCATCTACCGGTTGCTGAAAAAATGACCCCCCTCGAATACCAGATTCTCGCCGCCGTTCTTCTGGACCAGTTACTCGGCGACCCGCGCTGGCTGCCGCATCCAGTGCGGATCATCGGCGCAGCCTGCGTTGGCTGCGAGCGGCTCACCCGCGCCGTGCTGCCGCCGTTTGCCGCCGGAATCTGTAGTGTTGCCCTGGTCCTGGGACTCACCGGAGCAACAACCTGGGCTGTGCTTGCAGGCGCCAACCTGATCCACCCATGGTTGGGAAATGCGGTGGGCATCCTCCTGCTCTACACCACCATCGCGGCCCACGATCTGGTCAGCCACAGCAGACAGGTGTATGCGGCCCTTGCCACTGGCGATCTGGTTGAATCCCGCAGGCGGGTGGGGATGATCGTCGGCAGGGACACGGCCAATCTTAACGGGGAAGGGGTGGCAAGGGCAGCGGTGGAGTCGGTGGCGGAAAGCATGGTGGACGGGGTGACAGCCCCGCTCTTTTTCGCGGTGCTGGGCGGGCCCATGGCTGCCATGCTCTACAAGGCAATCAACACCATGGACTCTACGTTCGGCTACAAAAACGAGCGGTATCGAACCTTCGGTTGGGCTGCGGCCCGGTTGGATGATCTGGCCAACTTTATCCCAGCCAGGATTTCCTCCCTGATGATCCCGGCAGCCGCGTTCCTGCTGCGTCTGGATTCAAAAGGCTCTCTCTTCATCCTGCTCAGGGACCGCCTCAGGCACGCCAGCCCCAATTCGGGCCACACCGAAGCGGCGGTGGCAGGCGCTCTGGGCGTACAGCTCGGCGGGGAAAACCTCTATTTCGGCAAGGTGGTGGATAAACCCACCATCGGCGAGGCCACCCGGCCCATTGAGCCGCGAGACATCCTCCGCGCTAACCGCCTCATGCTGCTCTCTTCAGCCATAACGCTGCTGGCTTTTCTCGCCCTGCGGCACCAGTGCCTTGCCCTGCACAACTACTTCACCCCATAATTCCCAAGGGCTTCCAGGTACGGCCCGAACAGGTCATTGTAATCGTTCATCCCTCTTTTCAGAATAATGGAAAAATTACTGACATCGCTGTCATGCACCACCAGATTGGCGCTGTTGGCCAAGGCCTCCAGATCATAGAGGGTGCGGAATTCCGGGCCGATCAGGACATAGAAGATGTACCGCCGCTTGGCCATGGCCATTTCCCGCAGATGCTGGTGGACCGTGGTACCCTCCAAGCCTCCCCCCTCAAACCCGCTATGCAGCACCACCGCCTCACAATTCATGAACTGCATCTTGGAGATAGCCTCTTCCGCCGACCGGGCATAGGTGGGCTGGTAGCCCATCTCGCCAAAGGCCATGGTCACCTGGGTGGATATCTCCTCGTCCCCGATCATGATCAGGGCGTGGGGCACATTCTCAACCGCTTCCCTTTCGCTGTACACCCCACTGGACAGCCAGCCGAGATCGGGCGGTTTGGGCGCGGCAGGCGGCAGGCGCACCGGTTGGGGTTTTTTCTGGGCCGCAGCCACCATCCCCACCGCCGCCTGATCCTCATTACCGGTGTGCTCGGCATACAGCACGTCTTTCAGGGCGCTCGCTGCCTGACCGGCCACCGATCCATCGGCATTCAACTCGATGGGCTGTTTGCATTTCGGGCAGCCAATCTTCAGGGTTCTGCCCGAAGAGAGCGAGGCAAGAGCGGTCTTGATCTTTTCAAGCTGGGCGTCGCTCAGCATGAGACTATGCTGACAATGGGGACACTGGGCTAGCATGATTTCCTCCGATAGTAAGCTATCAGCTTAAAACTATAAGCTGATAGCTGTAGGCTGCAAAAGGCTCTAAAACCCAGAGCGCCGCTTTTCTTCCTGCTTCACATCCATGCCCAGGCCGGTGATCCCGGTGGTGGACTCGCCTCGGGCAGACTTGATGCTGTCCAGCCCCCGGTTGACCGCGGTTTTCCGGGTGCAGTAGCTGGCGGCGGTTTCCTCGGTGATCAAGCCGTCCTCGTACAGTTCGAGAATATGCTGATCAAAGGTCTGCCAGCCAAGGGCCTTGGCATCGGCAATAATGTCATAATAGGTCTTGTCTTCCGTTTCCCCGTTCATGATCAGCTCACGCACCCGCAGGCTCATGCCCATGATCTCGAAGGCCGCCACCCGACACCCGCCCACCTTGGGCAGAAGCCGTTGGCAAACGATCCAGCGAATGGTGTCCACCAGCCGGTTACGCACCTGGGCCTGTTCCTCCTGATCGAACATGCCCAAGATACGATTGATGGTCTGACCCGCGTCCACGGTGTGCAGGGTGGAGAGCACCAGATGCCCAGTTTCCGCAGCGGACAGGCCGATCTCCATGGTTTCGCGGTCGCGCATCTCGCCCACCAGGATAACCTTGGGCGCCTGGCGCAGGGCAGCCCGCAGGCCGGAGGCAAAGGAATCGAAATCGTTGCCCAATTCCCGCTGGTTAAAGGTCGCCATCTTGTGCTGGTGCACATACTCGATGGGATCTTCCAGGGTGACGATATGCACGGGCTTCTCGTCGTTGATCTTGTCAAGCAACGCGGCCAGACTGGTGGATTTACCGGAACCGGTGGCGCCGGTAACAAGAATGATGCCGTTGCGCTCCCCGGCCATGTTGTGGAAAAGCTTGGGCAGGTTCAGCTGACTGATGGTCGGAATCTGCATCTCCAGCTTCCGTAGCACTGTAGAAAGATTGGTCTTCTGGGAGAAAACATTCACCCGAAACCGGGCCTTTTGCCCCAGCCAGTAAGAAAGATCGCAGGAGCCGTGTTTGACCAGATCATCGAGCAACCTCTTGTTGCCGCCGATGAGGTTGAGGGCGAACACCTCTGCCTGAAACGGAGAGAGAGCCTCCACCGCTGGTTCCACCGGCACCGGCACCAGCTGCCCGGAGGTCTCCACCTGTAGGGGCTTGCCCACTGTGATATTGAGGTCGGAAACATTGCCATAGGTTTCCAACATACTGGTGATCCAGTAATCTATTTCCGTCTGCTTCATGGGTGTCCCCTCTCCAACATGTTCCGTAGCCTGCCCAACCCGATGCCCTGCTAGGATTGTATAAGAACGGGCCGGATTCTGACAACTATTTCTTTTTCACCAAAAAATACAGCGTGCCGGGATGCTTCATGTTTCCTGCCGCCGCCTCGGCATACGACCCGGCCCCCCAGAACAGGTCAAGCCGCCCTGCCCCGGTGATAGCGGAACCGGTATCCTAATTCACCACAAAGCGGTTCAAGGGCTCCCAACCGATGATCTCGCCAGCCGCATTGACCCGTGGCTTGCGGGTGGTCAGGAAACCCAGCCCCCCCGGTGGGAAGCAGTCCTGGTCCAGGGCCACAGAGCGGCCAGGGGTCAGGGGTTCTCCCAGGCAACCCATGGGGCCGACCGCAGCATCATCCCCCCAGCGAAAAAAGACAAAGGAATCGTTATAATGCAGAATGGCCTCCTGTTCCTCGGGGTGCTCCTTGAGATAGCGGACGATCTTGGGCATGGTCGCTTCTTCCCGGCGCATGACGCCTTTTTCCACCAGCAGCCGCCCGATGCTGCGGTACTCCTGCCCATTTTTCGCGGCGAACTGCACCCGCCGCAGCGAGCCGTCCGCAAGCTGTATCTGGCCGGAGCCTTGGACGTGCAGGATAAAGGCATCCACCGGAGCAGCGAGATAAACCAATTCCTGCCCGGCCAGCAACTGGCCCTTCTCGATCTCGGCCCGGGTAAAATAGGGAACCAGGCTACCGTTTTCCATCCGGCCTGTCTTCTTCTCCTTCCCTTTTCCGACCGGAAGGGAAACCAGATCCGGGGGCTTGCGGTATAAGGGATAACGGTAGGTGGCGGTCGGTGTCAGGCTGGCCTGGAAAAGGGGCTCAAAATAGCCGGTGAGGAAAATTTTGTGGTCTGGGGCTCTGCCCTTTGCCTGGCAGAGGGTGAACTCTTTTTTTAGAATTGCGGTCAGAACCTGGGCCGAGGGTTTTTCCTCAATGATCCGCTTGAAGGCGAGCAGAGATTCGATGAGCCAGCCCACGGAATATTCCTCCCCGCAGAGGACAAAGGCCTTTTCCCCAGGAAGCTGCCTAAGATAGTGCACGCTCCGGTCAATGGCCGGGGCGAGGAACTCATACCCAAGATCATCTTGGAGCAGTGGCAGCTCGGCCACCAGGGGCACGGTGGCAGCCTGACCGCATTGGGCCGTCGCTGGCAGAGGCAAGGCAAAAACCAGCCCGCAACCAAGAATAATCAGGCCGAAAAAAATCCGTATTGTTTCCGCCAAGATCCGCATCCGCTCCGCGCCTCCTCATGGTGTCTCAACGCGTTGCACCATAGCAGAAAATCTCCAGCAATGCACCCCTGAAGCATGCTCAACAAAGCCTGCCATTCCCTGCTCCGCCAGGAGTTTTCTCGTCTGAATCACACGCCCCATAAGCGATAAAAAAAATGTGGCAATTGTCGCTTACACTCGTTATATATTTCTACCCACTTAGGTATATATTCCTATATCCCCGGCTTAAGAAATCTTCGGAGGTACTGATGAACGACGATAAAAAAATTGAAAGTATGATGCAGGAAAAACGCCTTTTCGCTCCGCCTGCCGCGGGCCAAAAACAGGCCCATGTGAAGAGCATGGCCGACTACGAAGCGCTGTACAAGCGCTCCATGGAAGACCCGGAAGGCTTTTGGGCCGATCGCGCCAAGGAGCTACTCACCTGGGAAAAGCCGTGGACCAAGGTGCTTGAGGCGGACATGCACAAGCCCGAGATCAAATGGTTTCAGGGCGGCAGGCTGAACGTTTCCTACAATTGCTTAGATCGCCATCTTGAAAACGGCCGCCGCAACAAGGCCGCCATCATCTTCCAAGGCGAGCCCGAGGAAGATGTCCGGGTCTACACCTACCAGATGCTGCACACCGAGGTCTGCCGCTTCGCCAACGTGCTCAAGAAGATGGGGGTGAAAAAAGGCGACCGGGTGGCCGTGTATCTGCCCATGATTCCCGAGCTTTCCATTACCCTGCTGGCCTGCACCCGGATCGGCGCCATCCACAGCGTGGTCTTTGCCGGTTTCTCCGCCCAGAGCCTGAAAAGCCGCATCCAGGACTGCGAGGCCAAGGTGCTGGTCACCGCCGACGCCGTTCTGCGGGCCGGCAAGACCATCCCGCTCAAACCCGCTGCCGACGATGCCCTCCAGGGCTGTGATTCGGTCAAGCAATGCATTGTGGTCAAACGGGCCGGCAACGAGATTGCCATGCAGGATGGCCGTGACTTCTGGTGGCACACGGAGATGGCTGCCGAAGGCATCACCGGCCAGTGCGCCCCGGAAAGCATGGAGGCGGAGGACAACCTCTTCATCCTCTACACCTCCGGCTCCACCGGCAAGCCCAAGGGCGTGGTCCACTCGACCGGCGGCTATCTGACCTACGCCGCGCACACCACCCAGTGGGTCTTCGACATGCAAGACAACGATGTGCACTGGTGCACCGCCGATATCGGCTGGATCACCGGCCACAGCTATATCCTTTACGGGCCGCTGGCCCTGGGCGCCACCACCCTGATGTTCGAAGGGGTACCTTCCTGGCCCGCGCCCGACCGTTTCTGGCATATCTGCGAGAAATTTGGGGTCAACATCTTCTACACCGCGCCCACTGTTATCCGCGCCCTGATGCGGGAAGGCTCCAAGTGGACGGAGAAATACGACCTCTCCTCCCTGCGCGTTCTTGGTTCGGTGGGCGAGCCCATCAACCCGGAAGCGTGGATGTGGTACCACGAGCACATCGGCAAGAGCAAACTGCCCATTGTCGATACTTGGTGGCAGACCGAGACCGGCGGCATCATGATCTCCGGCCTGCCCTTTGCCACCCCGCTCAAGCCCGGCTCGGCCACCCGGCCCCTGCCCGGTATCGACGCGGCCATCCTTCGCGAAGACGGCACCGAAGCGGCACCCAACGAGGGCGGCCATCTGGTGATCCGTAAGCCCTGGCCCGGCATGCTCCGCGGCGTTTACCGCGATCCGGGCCGCTACAAAAAGACCTACTTCACCCGCTACGAGGGCATCTACGACCCGGAAGACGGGGCGAGAAAGGATGAGGACGGCTACTTCTGGGTCATGGGCCGCTTGGACGACGTGATCAATGTTTCCGGCCACCGCTTGGGCACCGCCGAGATCGAATCCGCCCTGGTCGCCCATCCGCAGGTGGCCGAGGCGGCGGTGGTTGGCGCACCCCACGAGATCAAGGGTCAGACCATCTACGCCTATGTTTCCCTAAAGACCGGGGTTGCGCCCAGCGATGAGCTGCGCGCCGCGCTGCGCACCCATGTCCGCAAGGAGATCGGACCCATCGCCACCCCGGAGTTCATCCAGTTTGCCGATGGACTGCCCAAAACGAGAAGCGGCAAAATCATGCGAAGGATTCTGCGCAAGATCTCGGCAGGTGAGACCGAGGCTCACGATTTCGGTGACATCTCCACCCTGGCCGACCCTTCCGTGGTTTCTACCCTGGTGGACGGCAGCAAGGATTTCGTCAAGTAAGCAACGCCCTTCGGACATCACAAAAAAAAGGAGACAGGGGATTTTCCCCGTCTCCTTTTTTTTGTTGGCGCTTCTCCCCTGCCGGAGTATCCAGCGAGTTTAACACCCCTCAGTATCCTCTTTGCTTCCGCCGCCTTTCAGATATTTTAAGCGTTAAGGTGCAGACAACAGGAGCCAATGCCGTTACTCTTTAAGTTTTTCCGCCAGTTCAGCGGCAACCATGGCGTAGCGGTTGGAGTTGTTCCATTTGGTGATGGCCTGAAAGTTCGGGTAACCTGCCACATAGCGCATACCGCCGTCCCGCAGCTCAAGGCCGACAATGGTCAGCTCCTTGTTCTCCGGAGACTGCGGCAGGTCAACATCCTGGATTTTTTTCACCTCCGCACAAGAAACAAAGCCTTTCCGCCCTTGGGCATAGGCCTTTTCCAGCTTCTCCCCTTTCAGCTTCTTCCCGATTTCCCGATAGATCGGGGCCTTGTAGATCCAGCCGGATCTACGCAGATAGTTGGCAATGCTGGCCAGGACATCGGGCACGGATTCCCAGACATCGCGACGTCCATCCCCGTCAAAATCCACGGCATACGTCCGAAAACTTGAGGGGATGAACTGGGTCTGGCCAAAGGCCCCACCATAGGAGCCGGTGATTACCAAAGGGTCAACCCCGTTTTCCCGGCAGAGCAAAAGATACTCGATCAACTGCTCCCGATAGAACTTGCTGCGGCGGGGATATGCATCAAACATGGTGTTGAGGGTCTGGAACATGCTGAAGGCCCCCTTATGCTTACCAAACTGGGTTTCGATCCCCCAGATGGCCACGACGACCTCCCGCTCGACCCCCAGCTCGTTTTCAACCCGGTCCAGCACCTCACGGTGCTCGCAGAGCAGCCGCTTGCCCTGTTCGATCATCTGCGGGGTAATAAACCGGGGCGCATACTCAAAATAGGGCTTGGCCTCCCACTGGGTGTCCATGAGCTGCAACACCCGCTTCTTGATGGTGACCCCGGCAAAAAGCCGGTTCAGCTCTTCCTGGCTGAAGCCGTGCCGCGACATCAATTCCTGGAACAACTCCTTATAGCGCGGACTGGTAAGATCAATGGCCTGGCCGTCTTCAACCCGCCCGGCGGGCAGCGACGGCGGTTGGACGGCAGGGACAGGAGCAGGCGGCGGTTCGACAGCCACTGGCGGCTGCCCCACACCGGAATCGGTCCTTACCAAAGTCGGCGAACTACAGGCAACAACGCCACAGGACAAAAGAAGCGAGACAACAACGGTTCTATGCAACACGGAAAAACTCATAGGGAAAACACCTCGAAAAATTTCTGAAAAAAGTCCTCAACCTGCCCGGCGGGCAAGGCATTGATCCCGGCGGCCGCAGCCCTGCCGCCGCCCGTGGAAAAAACGCGGCACAGGCTGTCTGCCCCAGAACGCCGGGCAAGGGGCGCACGCACGCTGACCATGAAGGTGGTGTCGCCGTTATCCACCAACAGGGCGTGGGCCGTATCCGGCCGTTCCCTGGCCTTTTCATTGCTAAATACCCCGGCTATCCGGCTGGCCCATTTCTCTGCGGGAAAGGCAAAAATTCGGCCCTTGCTCGTTTCCCTTAAGGGTGGCACCGCATTGGCCCGGTGTAGATCATCGGCAAGACCCTGACGCAGCAGGGCAAGGATCTCGGCCTCTTCGCAAAAGGCGAGTGGGTCGGCATAGGGCTTCACCGCCGCATACAAATCCTGGGGCGGCACATGCAGATCCGCCACCTTCTGGCCGTAGCCGTTGTAGTTCATCAACTCACCCAACTCCCGCAAGCGCTCGACCTGGGTTTCGTCCAAAGGCAGGGTGGCTGCGGCCTTACGGGCCGAGTCGTGCAGATTGTCGCCAAAGGCGGCGGCCACGGCCCAAGCTCGGAAACGCCCGGCTAACAGGGCATCGACCATAAGGGAGGTGCAGACCTCGGGGCTGGGATCAAGATGGGCAATCAGATTGGGGCTGGGCGGAAGATCACCGGCGTAGTGGTGATCCACATAGAAAACCCGGCAGGACTCAAGCAATTGCAGCAAAGCCGTCCTGTTGCTGTCCAGGGAGATATCCAGCACGGTGAGCTCGGCCCCCCGCACCTGGATCACCTGATCAAGCAGCCGAATATCCCGCTTGACCCCGGTCACCAGCGTGGCCTCCCGAGGCTCTGCCAGGCGAAGCTGGTGCAGGGCACAGATGCCGTCCGCATCGCCGTTGAAGATGTCGTAATATGCCGTGGTCATGCCATCGCCGCCTTGGTTCCCTGCCTTCCGGATCACGAAATCAGAGATTACCCTTGTCCATTCGGGCAACACGACCAACACCATCAAGGGAGAAAATGAGCATGACTCGGTGGTCATCGACACTCGTGCTTGCCTCCAGTTCCATCATCCAACACGCAGGTTGATAGATCAGGCGAGCTTGAGATTCCACCGTATGGCTCTCGGAAAATGATTTAACCAGATAGTAGGAGGCGGTCAGCGTTTCGGTCAATCGCGTTCCCACCGAGCCGATCAGGTCATGGGTCGACTCCCCGAGATCGGTGTAAAAATAGGGGGCTACCATGCCGCTGTCTTTCAGATACCGATAATTAAGGCCCAGCGTATACCCGCCGCCGGCAAGGCTGTACTGATTGAGCAACTCATACCGAGTCACGCCTTTCCCGTACATGCTCTCGTTGGTCTGATAGCCGAGCGCCCAGTTTGGCACCGGATACACCGTTGTCTCAAACCTGAGATCGGACCAGTCATACCGCTTGCCTTCCTCTGGCAAGCCCAAACTTTCCGGATTTTTCTGCCGCAGGTCATAGGTTTGCAAGATCTTGAACAGGCCAAGATTGCGGTTCCAGAACCCACCACGCTCGGTGGTGCCGCCGGCTTCAAAATAATTATTGAGCTGCCAGGTCAGCCAATTTTTTCTCTCCAGGCGGTCCACGCTGTCAAAATAACTATTTATGTCCAAGGTGCCATCAAGACTCGGCAGCTCCTGGGTTCTCGTTATGTATTCATACAGGAGATTGGGCCGCACCATGTGTTCGAGCCAACCGGTATTTCCCAGATCAAACTCGCGCAGAAAGATGGTTGCCATGTTACCGGTAAAATCATAGGCCTGTCGGTCCTGAAAAGTGTCTTTGTCCCAGGAGGAGTTCCCGTAGGATTCAAGCTGATAGGCAGTCTCCCGGGCCCCGCCACTGACCTTTCCCTCGAGCCATCCGCCCCGGGGCAGAAAAGTGATCAGCTTGGGGTGCAGATCCAGACGCTGGGCGCCGATCCCGTCTGAGCGCCAGTAATTCACATACTCCGACTCCCAGGCCGTACTCATCCGCGTCCCACTGATGGGTATACGCCCAGTGAAATCAAGCCGGGGCAGGGCCTGCAATGGGCTGATCGGGCGGGGCAGAAAGACCTCTTGCCCCCCTACCAGACCGATGTCATTAAGTGTATTCTGCCTGGTCCGCACCTCGGCGCTGGCAAGCATATTGGACCAGGATTTAACCAACTGAAAGGAAGACTCCCGCTCAAAAATGGTTTCCTGCTGCAAGTCCCGACCAAACTCCTCAAGAAACAGGAGGTTGTTCGCTGTATAGCCAAAAGAGCCTTGCTTGAATTCCTGCAGGTAATCCTGGTCGGAAACAAGATCAAGATCAACCCTGCCGGTCAGGTGATCGCCGAAATCATGGTTGGCCTTGCCCCGAAGCCAGTAACGGCTGGCCTCTCGCCGGATAAGTCCGTCATTGTTATATTCCTTCGTGAGATCCGCACCGTCTTTAAGATCATCATGCATATAACTGAGCATGAAGGTTCCATAGGACTCCGGCCCTTCCACATACCGAAACTCGCCGCCATACTGGACGCCTCTCTTGGCGAGATAGCCGGGATAGAGGGTGATATCCGTGCTGGGAGAGACATTGAGAAACACAGGCACCATGAGGCCGAACCCACTCCGGCTGGAGTTGGACCATTCCGGAAAAAGTACCCCAGTTTCCCGTTTGGTCTTGGCGGGGAAAGTAAAGTATGGAGTATATGCCAGGGGCGCGTCTTTTACATGAAAGACAGCATTAGTCATCTGGGCCATGCCGTCCACGGTGAGCTTGGTCGTGGTGCTGGTAAACGACCAGGGGGGGCTTTTGCCCTCCTCGGGCTTGCAGGCGGTGGCCCAGCCTTTTTTCAGGGTATAGGTGAATTCTCCGGTTTTCACCACCTCTTCCCCTGTGACAAACATGTGGGTTTCGGCCATGAAGATGGTGGAATCGGTAAAGGTGCCGGTCTCGGTCGCAAGATCCATATCCGCGCTGTTGGCGGTGATCTCATCTGCGTCCGAGAGGATGTAGACATTGCCCCGGGCCTTGATCGTGCCGCGCTCTTTATCATAGCGGGCCCAATCCGCCCGGATGAACATACCGCCGGGTCCCTGGCCCTTAGGCCGGATCACGATAACATTGCCCTCGGCCAGAATACTGTCCGGGTCATTGAGATGGACCATGCTGTCCGCCGTGATCTCCCAGGGAATGGGTTTGGCCGACGCCTGGCCGGAGCCGATAAAGGTGGCGACCAAGGTCACCACGATGCACAGGACACCGCCTGAAATTATCCGTCTGTCTGCCATTTCTTCCCCGTCAGGTGTGATGCGAGGCGAAAGCCGGCTCAGCCCCGCACCCTGCGCCCTTGCCTTCAATCCTCAATCCGCCTACCGGTTGCAGGCATCATCTCTCAAAACCGCGCCGGTGCTGCCGGAGGTCACCATCCTGGCATAACGGCCCACATAGCCGGTGGTGATCTTCGGCGCGGGCGGCTGCCACTTGTTCTGCCGTTGGGCCAGAATCCCTTCCGCCACGACCAGTTCGATGGACTTGTGCCGGATATCAATGGTGATTTTATCGCCTTCTTCGATAAGGGCAATGGGTCCGCCATCCGCCGCTTCCGGCGAAACATGGCCGATGCAGGCCCCCTGGGTTCCGCCGCTGAAACGCCCGTCGGTTATCAGGGCCACGCTCTTGCCAAGCCCCATGCCGACAATGGCCGAGGTCGGGGAGAGCATCTCCGGCATGCCGGGTCCGCCCTTGGGGCCGCAGTAGCGGATGACCACCACGTCTCCGGCCTTGATCTTACCACCGAGAATGGCGGCCTGGGCCTCGTCCTCGGATTCAAACACCCTGGCCGGACCGCTGTGCTTGAGCATTTCTTCAGACACCGCCGACTGTTTGACCACGCAACCGTCCGGAGCCAAATTCCCGTAGAGCACCGCGATGCCGCCGAATGGGTGGTACGGTTCATCCACGGGCCGGATGATGTCGGCATCCCGCACCTGAACCTTTTCCAGATTCTCGCACAGGGTCTTGCCGGTAACGGTCATGACCTCCATATTGAGCCCTGCCTCGGTGTTGGTCAGTTCACGCATCACCGCCGGCACTCCGCCAGCCTCGTCCAACTGTTGCAGGCTGTGCGGCCCACCGGGAATCAAACTACAGAGATGGGGTACCCGCTCGCTCACCTCATTGAACAGGGCCAGGGGCAGGTCCACCCCTGCCTCGCGGGCGATGGCAGGCACATGAAGAACGGTATTGGTGGAGCAGCCCAGGGCCATATCGATGGCCATGGCGTTTTCAAAGGCCGCACGGGTGGCAATATCTCGCGGACGGATGTCCTCGGCCAACAGCCGCATCACCGCCATCCCCGCCTCCTTGGCCAGCCGAATTCGGGCCGCAGCCACCGCCGGAATGGTGCCGTTGCCAGGCAGGCCAAGGCCAATGGCCTCGGTGAGGCAGTTCATCGAATTGGCGGTGAACATCCCGGCGCAGGAACCGCAGCCGGGGCAGGCATGGTCTTCAAGTTCGTCCAGCTCTTCCGCACTCATGGTCTCGGCCTTCACCCGGCCAACCCCTTCAAACACGCTGACCAGATGCACGTCCTTGCCGCGAAAGCGCCCGGTGAGCATGGGTCCGCCGCTC
>JAPLJG010000095.1 GCA_026388735.1 Deltaproteobacteria bacterium | reverse complement strand
GGCGGAGGCGGCGAAGAACACCTCCAACCTCATCGAGGGCACGGTGCAGAAGATCACCACCGGCAATGCCTTGGTCAGCGAAACCAGCGATTCGTTCTACGTTGCCTCCCAATCCACCACCCGGATCGGCACGATCATCAGTGAGATGGCCGGGGCGGCAAGCCAGCAGGCCGAGGCCATCATCCAGGTCACCAAGGCCATCCACGAGATCGACGCCGTGACCCAGAGCAACGCGGCGGCAGCGGAAGAAGCCGCTTCCGCCTCCGAAGAGCTGAACGCCCAGGCGGAGATGATGAAAGGATCGGTGGGCGAGCTGCTGGCAATGGTGGATGGTGCGGAAGGCCAGGCAAATGCGCCGCAAGATACCAGAAGACTGAGACGGCCCCCAACTCCGATGCGTGCCAGCGCCAAAAAACTCGTGCCCCCGGCCAGAAAAGCCCTTCCTCCTGCGGCGAAGAAGGCACCGTCAAGGGGATCAAGGCCCGAGGATGTTATCCCCATGGGCGATGATTTTGAGGATTTTTAAGAATAATTTAGGCCTGTTCTGGAGTCAGTGGCTTGGGAAAAACAGGGGGAAGTCGTAAGCAGAAGGTAGCCGTAAACTTTTTACCTGGCCATCAGCGGTGGCGCAGCAAGAAAAAACTTGCAATATTTATTGATGTTTGCGCAGTATGGAAGCATAATATATAAGTGTGTTTTCATTTGCCGTGGGGTTTGGCTTCTCTCGTTTTCCAAGGAGTGCATGTATGGCTGCTGGTCATAAACCATTGTCCGATCTTCTGGATGAAATGGCCTTGAAGATTTTGATGATCGAGCCGGGTGATCTTTCCATTGTTGGTGAGTTGCTTGATCTGACCGAGAAGTTGTTGCCTGGGCAGGCCGCCGCAGATACGCCGATGGTTATTCAGCGAATGGCCGCTGCTTTTAAGGGGGCTCTCGAAAAATTCATTATGGGAGAGCTGGCTGATTCCGCAGAAAACTATGATTTTCTCGGCCAGTGTATTACCGAGATGCAGGAATCGGCCCGGAAAGAAGGCCGGCCCGGTGAGAAAACTCTTGCGCAGTTTTGCGAAAACATGCGGAAGATCGGCGTTTCGTTGCAACCATCGGCGCTTCTTGGAGATACCGATGCGGCGTCCGCCGGGATGAGCGAAGCTGCAGAGGAAGCTCCGGCCAAGGAGGTATCCGTCGTCGCCTCTTCACAGAGCGACTCGACCCAGGTTCAAGCCCCTGCGGCGGGCGGGACGGGCCAGGAGGCGCTGCCTGATTTTCTCCAGGATACGGACCTGCTGGCCGGGTTTATTGAGGAAGCATTTGAGCATCTTGAATCCATCGAGGTCAACGTGCTTGAGCTGGAACAGAGCCCGGACGACCAGGATATCATTAACAATATCTTCCGGCCTTTCCATACAATCAAGGGCGTTTCCGGTTTTCTTAACCTGAAAACAATCAACCGACTTGCTCATGCCACGGAAAATCTTCTGGATGATGTGCGCAACGGCAAGCGGGCCATGGATTCCGCCGTCATTGATATCGTCCTGACCGTTGGCGACGCGCTCAAATCCATGGTTGAAAACATCAAGGATGTTTTGCAGAATGGGCCTGCCAACTACAAGGATACCGATATCAGCAGCTTTTTGGTGAACATCACCCAGCTGCAAGAGGGAGGAAATGTCGCCCCGCCGGTTGAACCTGTTGCTGCTCCAGTAGCGGATTTGTCGCCCGAAGTTTCTGAGGCTGAAGCGGATGAAGAGGCTGAGCCGGTGGCAAGCGAGGAGGCTGAAGCCGAGGCCCCGGCTATGCCAACCATTGCCAGAGCCGCGCAGGGGGCAGTCTCTTCCAGGGCGCCCCAGCAGCCGGCAAGCCCTGCGGCCCGTCCATCTACCGATTCGGGCCAGAAAAAAATCGGGGCCTCCATCAAGGTTGATGTGGAAAAACTTGATGCCCTGGTGAATGCGGTGGGCGAACTGGTGATCATGCAATCGTTGGTCCGCCAGAACAAGCTTGTTTCCCGAATCGCCGATGCCAAGCTTACCAAAGATTTCTCCCAGCTGACCCGAATCACCTCCGAATTGCAGCGCACGGCCATGTCCATGCGCATGGTTCCCATCAAGCAAACCTTTGACAAAATGATTCGTCTGGTTCGGGATCTTTCCAAAAAATCCGGGAAGAAGGTTGATCTGATCATGGAGGGCGCCGATACCGAGATTGACCGCAACATGGTGGAATCCATCTATGATCCGCTTGTCCACATGATGCGAAACTCGGTGGACCATGGAATCTCTCCCTCGGCTGACCGGGAGAAATGCGGCAAGTCAGAAACAGGCACTGTTTTTCTCCGCGCCTACCAGAAAGGCGGGAGCATGATGATCGAGATCGAGGACGATGGTGAGGGGCTGAACACCCAGAAGATCAGGAAAAAAGCCATTGAGCGCGGGTTGGTCAGCGAGGCTGATAATCTGTCCGATTTTGAACTGAACAACCTTATTTTTCTCCCAGGGTTCTCCACGGCGGACAAGATTACCGATGTTTCCGGCCGTGGCGTGGGCATGGATGTGGTAAAAAAAGCGGTGGAAAAGCTGCGGGGCAAGGTAGATGTGCAAAGCCAGCCGGGCAAGGGCTCCCTGTTTACGATCCGTTTGCCCTTGACCTTGGCGATCATCGACGGAATCATTGTCCGGGTTGGTACTGAGCGGTATATCATTCCGACTATTGCTATACAGGAGTCCATGCGTCCTGATCGAACAAACTACAGCACGGTGCATGGCCGTGGGGAGAACCTGCTGGTACGTGGCGAACTGGTGCCCATTATCAGGCTGTATGAAATTTTCGGCGTAGAATCCACCAATACCGACCCCTGTGAGGCCATTGTCGTGGTGGTGGAAAATGAGGGCAGGCGTCGCGCCTTGATGGTTGATGAACTTTTGGGCAAGGAGGAGGTTGTTATCAAAAACCTCGGCGGCCTTGATGTGCCCGGCGTTGCCGGGGGGACCATTCTCGGTGATGGCAGGGTTGGTCTTATTCTTGATCTGGCTGGCGTTATTGCCAACAAGGCGGATTGAGTTTTTTCGCAAACAGGTGGAAATTGGGGAATGTTTTCATCCCCAGGGGCAGAGGAGTCGCCCTGTGGGTCTTTCATGAAAAAGGAGGATGTTGATGGAAGCAGGAAACGTAGCGCAGAATTTGGGTCAAGGGGCGGAACTGGCCGGGAAATATCTCACATTTTCCTTGGGAAATGAAGGGTATGGTGTCGGAATCCTCAGCGTCAGGGAGATCATTGGGGTCATGGAGATTACGGCGGTGCCGCATACCCCGCCTTATATCCGGGGGGTAATCAACCTGCGGGGCAAGGTTATTCCCGTGCTGGATCTGCGGCTTAAATTCAGCATGAACCATAAGGAATATGACGAAAGAACCTGTATCATCGTGGTCGAGGTGCAGGGGCAAACGGCTCCGGTGCAGGTCGGTATGGTGGTGGATTCGGTTTCGGAAGTTCTGAATATTGCCGCCGGTGAAATCGAGCCTCCGCCTTCCCTCGGGTCTTCGTCTGAAACCGAGAATATTCTGGGTATGGCGAAAGCGAAAGGCGAGGTCAAAATTTTGCTTGATGTGGACAAGGTTGTTGGCGAAGGGCTTTTGCAGCAGTTGGCCTCCTAGCAGGGAGATTTTCTGCCAGAATACCAAGGGGGCGGTTTTGTGGCATTGAACAGTGACGGATCAAGCGGTATTCACTATCAGCAACTCAGCGATGGGTTGTTTCAGAAATTCAGCGATTTGGTGTATGAGAAAACCGGAATTTTTCTGAAACCGGAAAAAAAAGAGCTGCTGAACGCCCGCCTGGGCAAGCGGCTGCGGGCCACCGGGATAGACTCGTTTAAAGAATACTATGGGTATGTCATCCATGACAAATCCGGGGACGAGCTTGTTCAGCTCATCGACAGCGTTTCCACCAATTTCACGTCATTTTTTAGAGAAAACTCCCATTTTGAGATACTGACCTCCACTGTTTTGCCCGCTTTTGTCAAAGAAGGGCGAGGGAAAAACAAGGATATTCTTTTCTGGTCCTCTGCCAGTTCATCCGGGGAGGAACCATACACCATGGCCATGGTGGTGGATGATTTTGTCTGTCAGCATCCAGGGATGCGCTATCGCATCATGGCCACGGACATCTCCACCCGGGTTTTGGCGCAAGCAAAGCGGGGCGTTTACACCGATGAAAGGATTGCAAAGGTGCCAAAGGCCTTCTTGAAAAAATATTTCCAGAAAGGGGTGGGCAGTTCCGATGGTTTTGTGAAGGTGAAGGAAGACCTTCGGAAGATGGTGCACTTTGACCATTTCAATATCATGGGCGACTTCGCTTGGCGCGAGGCCATAGCTGTGATTTTTTGCCGAAACGTCATGATCTATTTCAACCGGGAAACCCAGCAGGAGTTGGTGAGCAAATTTTACCAGGCCCTTACCCCGGGCGGGTATCTTTTTATCGGTCATTCCGAAAGCATCAGCGGTTTGAAGCATAGTTTTAGCCAGATTGATGCGACCGCATATCTGAAACGATGAAGTCCGTTGCCTGGGGTGAAGGACCTGGGGCAATGACGGTTACAGGACAGAGAGCGCATGAAGATAATCGTTGGCATTTCAGACATGAAAGTCAGCAACAAGCCAGATGACGTCCTGATTACCTATTCCCTTGGCTCCTGTATCGGGGTGGTGATTTGGGACCCGGTGGCCAAGGTTGGAGGGATGCTGCATTATATGCTGCCGGATTCTTCCCTTGATAAGGATAAGGCAGAGGCCAAGCCCTTCATGTTTGCGGATACCGGCATCCCCCGGTTGTTTAAGGAAACGTACAAGTTCGGAGCCATTAAAAATCGTTTGATCGTCAAAGTGGTTGGCGGGTCGCAAATCATGGATAACGCTGGGATCTTTAATATCGGCAAGAGAAATCAAGCGGTTGTGCGGAAAATGTTTTGGAAAAACCAGATCATGCTGGCCAAGGAAGATGTCGGTGGCACAGGGAACCGTACGGTGAGTTTGGAAATTGGGACAGGGATTACCCACTTGAAGGTTTCGGGAAGAGGGGAGTTTGAGTTATGAGCCGTCTGGATGAGATACTTTCTCTGGTAAAGCATGTCCCGCCCTTTCCCAAGGTGGCCCAGCGGGTTTCTGAGATGTTGAACGACCCGGAGGTGAGCGCCACTGCTCTGGCCGAGGTTATTCAATACGATCAGGTGATTACGGCCAATGTGTTAAAGATTTGCAACGCCGCCTATTTTGGTCTGCCCCGTAAGGTGTCCTCCTTGGATGAGGCCTTGGTTATCGTTGGCAATGACACACTCAAGGATATTATTGTTACCAGCAGCAGCGCCCGTTTTTATAAAGGCGCTGCCGGAGAAGGCTATAAGCTGGACCAGGGCGAGCTGTGGAAACATTCCATTGCCGTTGGCATAATGGCCAAGGAACTGGTTAAATATGTTAAGGGTGTGGAGCCGGGAAGCGCCTTTACGGCAGGGTTGCTGCATGACATCGGCAAGCGTTTTTTGAGCAGTTTTGTCGCCGATGATTTTAATAAGATCATGATGAAGGTGGTTCAGGACGGTTGTTCTTTTGTCGAGGCAGAGAAGGAGTTGGTGGGGGCATCTCATGCCGAGCTTGGCGGAATGATTATGAGCCAGTGGGATTTTCCCAAGGACATAGAGCTGGCTGTTTTGCAGCATCATGACCCGGATGCCCTGGAAAAGGACCCTCTTACCGCGATCGTGACCTTGGCCAATGCCCTGGTTATCAGTATGGGAATTGGGGTCGGTGCTGATGGCTTGTCAGTGAAAATGCAGGGCGGAGGCTTGAAAAGGTTTGGCATTACCCCCATGCACCTTGAAATGTGTATGGCTAATCTTTTTATGGAGCTTGACCGGGCTCAGGAGCTTTTTAATATTTAGGACGTTACGGCTCTTTATGCCGTTTTTGCCATTTTTTATGATGTGGTTGTTTTGTTGCAAAGACTGAGCAGGAGTAGATTTATCCCCGGATTCTTCGACAATCTGTTGAGTTGGTCTGTAAGACTGGGGAACAGGGCAGCGCGGAAAGCGGCGAATGTCCAAGATGGAATAATTTAAGGAAGCGGGAGAGAGGGCGATGGCTTTCAATATTTTGGTGACAGACGACTCTGAAACCATGCGGGCCGTGATTAAGAAAACCGTGAGCATGTCCGGGGTGCCTGTCGGGGAGTTTCACGAGGCGGCTAATGGTAAAGAGGCTCTGGCCGTCTTGGCGGAAACCTGGATTGATGTCATTTTGTCAGACATCAATATGCCGGAAATGGGCGGGATGGAGCTCTTGAAAAAGGTCAGCGAAGATGAGGATCTTAGGAAAATTCCCCTGATCTTCATTACCACGGAGGCCAGCGATGCCCGCCAGGAAGAGGCGCGAAAGCTTGGGGTTGCGGGCTATGTGAAAAAACCGTTTCAACCTGAGGCCATCAAGGCAATCCTCTATGAGGTGTTGGAAAAGGCCTATGCGCACAGGCTGGAAGAGAAGCCGGACGAAGAGGCTGGTGAAGAAAGCGATTTTTAGTAGTTGTCTCGGGTAGGTGTGTCTGTTTAGTCTTTGAATGACAATGTTATTTTGCGGCAAGCGGCCTAGGGAAAGTGCCTCATGGGGGCTGGGCGCCACGCAGGTTGCAGATGATTAAGGATTGGGAAAGAGTCGGGGAGGATGGCTGAATGGATGAGGATTTGCGGCGGGTTATATTTGCAACTTTTTCAGAGGTCTTTGAGACTATGTTTTTCACCTTTCTGGAGCCGCTTGAAGAGGCACCAGGAAAAGAGGAACTCGCTTGCGGCAAGTTTATTGAGGCCACGATCGGTTATTCCGGTGGCTGTAATGGCAGGTTCATTTTTTGTTTCCCCTGGGAGCTTGGCAAGAACATCACCGTGAATTTTCTCGGGGTTGATGAGGATGAGGCGTCGGACAGCCAGATCATAGACACGGCGGCGGAAACGGCCAACATGGCCATCGGCAGTTTGCTGGGCAAACTGGATCCTGGGGGCACGGCCTCGCTGGCTATTCCGCAAGCCCGTTTGCTTGCCGAGTTTTCTCCGGAAACCCTGCTTGGCGTGTCTGGGCTGTGCATGTTTAATACCGAATTCGGGATTCTCTGGGTTGTCGGAACACACGCGTAGAATTGGCAAGTCTGGGCAAAAGAGAGTTGTTTTTTTGAAATACCAGAAAGACAAGAAGAGATTATGAGAAAAATACGCGTACTTGTGGTTGATGATTCCGCTGTGGTTCGCAAGGTGTTCAGCGAAGAATTATCACACGAAAAAGATATCGAGGTTGTGGCGACAGCGCCAGACCCCTATGTGGCCAGGGATAAGATCGTTGCCCTCAAGCCCGACGTGGTGACCCTAGATGTGGAAATGCCGAGGATGGATGGCATTACCTTTCTCAAGAAGCTGATGCGTTATTTTCCGCTCCCGGTCATCATCGTCAGTTCCCTGACCAAGGCGGGCGGGGCCCTGGCCATGGAGGCCATGGACAGCGGGGCGGTCGATGTTATCTGCAAACCGGGCGAGGCCTATTCTGTCGGCGACATGAGCGCCCAGCTCGCCGAAAAAATTCGGGCTGCCTCCCATGTGAACATGGCGCAACGGGCCCTGCATCTTGCCACGGTGCGTCCTGTCGATGGGCCCAGGCTTTCCCTGACCAAGACAACAAATAAACTGATCGCCATCGGTGCTTCCACCGGAGGGACCGAAGCCCTGAAGGATGTGCTTACTCAGTTTCCGGCAAATACACCCGGGATCATGATTGTGCAGCACATGCCTGCCAACTTTACCACCAGCTTTGCCGAGAGGCTGAACAGCCTCTGTCAGATTCGGGTAAAAGAGGCCCAGGATGGGGATTCCGTGGTGCCGGGCACTGCTTTGCTTGCGCCGGGGAATTTTCATATGGTTCTGCGACGCAGCGGCGCTCGCTATTATGTCAATATCAAGAGCGGGCCATTGGTTTGTTATCAGCGGCCTGCGGTGGACGTTTTGTTTAATTCGGTGGCGGCCTACGGCGGGGCCAACGCGGTTGGCGTTATCCTTACCGGCATGGGAAAGGATGGCGCTCAGGGCATGTTGAAGATGAAAGAGGCTGGCGCACAAACAATCGCCCAGGATGAAAAAACCTGCGTGGTTTTTGGGATGCCCAAGGAGGCCATCGCTGCCGGCGGAGTGGACAAGGTTGTGCCGTTGCTCGATATCCCCGCTGAGGTTATGAAGATGCTTTAGTCCTTTGGGGCTACAGCCGGTTTTTAATTTTTCGCATCATGGTCAGTTGTTCCAAATCCAGCAAGTATTTCTTCGCCTCGGTTCCTCCGGCAAACCCTCCCAATCCGCAAGAGCCTGTCACCCGATGGCAGGGCACAATAAGCGCCAGGGGATTGGCGTTGCAGGCCTGTCCCACCGCCCGGGCAGCGCCAGGTTTGCCCAAGGCTTGAGCCAACTCCCCGTAGGTTTTCGTTTCTCCATAGGGAATTTTGGCAATACAATCCCAGACGTGCCTTTGGAACTCGGTGCCCTTTTCCACAAATGGCGATCTGGCCGGTGACGGAAAATTTTGCCGACGTCCCTCGAAGAATTCCACAAGAAGATCAGCAAAATAATGGCGGTCAGTGCTGTCTGTTATGCATGCGACGCCGAGGTGTTTTTCAAGCCACTGTTTAGCTGTTGCATGTCTTTCTGGTGAGAAGGTGAGATGGGCTGGGAAATCGTCGAGGCAAATAACCTGGCCGCTTATTTCCTTGAAAGCGAAGGCGAGACATTGAACCGATGGGGATGGCATAGTCGTTCTCACGGGGAGATTAGGTCGTCATGTTTAATGGGAAAGGCAGCAACGCTCGATAAGAAAGGTAATAAGAACCATTTTCTCTACGGCTTGAGAGTTTTTTTGTGGCGGGAAAAACAATAAATCAACAAGATAGAACAATAACCTCAAAAAAAACTTGATTTTGTAGGCAAGTATAAATTATAGCTAAATATAGATCTAGTAATTTGAAATTATAAGCCTTTTTCTAAAAAAAAATTTCAACCGGAATGTGGACAAACTATGGGTTCTTTTTCTTGCCGATATATTCTCTCTGTTGCCTTGCTTATTTTTCTGCTCGCTTCTCCGGCAGGTGCGCAACATCATGTAAAGAATGCAAAAGTTGTCTCTTTGCATTCTTTACACAAGTTTGCGCCTGAGCAGGGGAACATCGCGGCAAAGCAGGAAAAGTGTGCGGAGGTAGTCAAGCTTGTTCCCGCAGAAGAGTTGAAGCGAAAAGTTGCGGAACCGCTGAATGTCGCATCCGAGGCTTCCTCGGAGTTGCATGGAAAACTCACCTGCCGTAGCGCTTATATCATGGATGCTAAAACCGGCAGAGTCTTGTTCGATCGCAGCGCGGATCGGCCTGGTCAGCCTGCCAGTACCATTAAAATCATCACCGGGCTCATTGCTGTTGAAAGTTTTAATGGCAAGGAAATGGTGCGCACCAGCGCCTACGCCGCGAACATGCCCGCCTCGAAGGTTTATTTGAAAAAAGGCGATTCCTATCAGGCCACCGATTTAATTAATGCTGTGTTGCTTGCTTCGGCAAATGATGCCAGCGTGGCTTTGGCGGAAAAGGTTGCCGGTTCCGAGCAGGCCTTTGCCAGATTGATGACCAAAAAGGCCGAGGCTCTCGGTGCACAAAATACCATCTGTAAAAGTGCCAATGGCTTGACCAAGGAAGGCCAGCAGACCACGGCTCGTGATTTGGCCACGGTTTTTAATCGGGCCATGCATAACCCTGAGTTTGCTGAGCGTATGGCCATTGCCGAGACCCGGACCAGCGATGGAAAGATTTTACGCAGTCATAACAAGGCGTTGTGGACCTTGGATGGCGCGGTTGGCGGAAAAACCGGCTATACGGTGGCAGCAGGTAAAACCTATGTTGGGAAATTTCAGCGGGGTGGGCAGTCCATTATTGTTTCGTTGATGGGCAGCGCGTCCATGTGGGATGATATCGCTACCTTGGTCGAGCACGGATTCGCCAAACAGGAAATGGCCTCGCGATTGCCAGCGGATAACACCTCCGGCGGCGTGCGGGTTTCTTTGGCCAACCCGAAGAGCATGATACGATAAAGAAATATCTTCAGTGCGTCATGTTGAGCGGATAAAGGGAAAAAAACCAAGTCGTAATAATGACAGTCAGAACAGGACGAAAGCCGACAGGAATCAGCCTGGCGGCTTTTTTTGTTGAAAGCAGCAGTGTGGAACCATGATTACGAAAGAAGAGGTAAGGGCAGCTTTTCCGGATGCGCCGGAGGGAAAAGCTTCTGGCAAATCTGCGGAGTTGGTGCGGCGTCTGGAGAGGTACCGGGATGCCAAAAGGGTATTTGTCGGGCCGACTGCAAGGTTGCAACAGGTCAGGATCAACGCCCTGACCGATGGCAAAGAGCTGGTGGTACCCGCTCCCGGCCTGAAGGAAGGGTTCTATCTTCTGGTGCCGTATGAAATCCCATTCAAGCATTTGAGCTATGCCGTGGGGTACAAGGGGCTGGTTCAGTACGGCCGCCGGGTTGCAGTGGAGGAGCTGTGCCAAGCGCCTGTCGGCTTGTTGGTCACCGATTGTCTGGCCGTGGACCCGGCTGGATATTTTGTCGGCGAGGGCATGGGTTTTTTTGATCTCGCGGTCGCCATTCTCGCTGAGTTGCACGGCCTTACCCCCGACGTGGAGGCATACGCACTGGGAGAGCAGGAGCAGCTTCTTGACCAGGAAATCGTGCGCGGTGCCTGGGATATCCGTCTCAATGGTTTCATAACTCCTGATGGCATTGCCCTTAATAATCCAGACGGCCATGCTGACCAGAAGATTTTGTGGGATCTGTTGCCGCCGAAAAGGATCCGCAAAATCACCCCGCTGTGGAAAATGAGCATGCAAATTAAGGATGCCTTGAGTGCGGTGGCGGAGAAAGCAGAGTGAAGGTCTTGACCGGTTTGGGAGAAGTGGTAGTAGGGCTGGTTTTATATCTTAACTAATAAAATAGTTTTGGTGCGGATATGGATGATTTTCAAAAACAGGCTCTTACGGAACATCTCACGGAGTTGCGCAAGTGCCTGATCTATTCATTGCTCGCCACGGTGGCAGGATTTGCCCTGTGCTATTCCTACAGCAAGGAGCTTGGTCAGTTGCTGTTCAAGCCCCTGTACGAGGCCATGCCTGAAGGCTCTAGTCTGATCTTTACCTCGTACCAGGAAGGGTTTTTTTTTATCTAAAGCTTTCCCTGGTTTCCGGGCTTCTCCTGGCCAGCCCGGTGATCTTTTATCAGATTTGGCGGTTTGTCGCCCCAGGCCTGTATCAGCATGAAAAACGGGTGATTCTGCCTTTCAGTCTGCTCTCCTCGCTTTTCTTTTTTGGCGGCGCTGCCTTTGGCTATTTCGTAGTTTTCCCTCCGGCCTTCAAGTTCCTGCTTGGCTACTCCAACGATTTTTTAAGCCCCATGCCCACGGTAAAGGAATATTTTTCCCTCTGTCTGCGTCTGCTCATAGCCTTTGGCGTTATCTTCGAGCTTCCCATATTTATGGTGCTGCTAGCCAAGATGGGCATGGTGAACGCGGCCTTCCTGAACAGGCACCGCAAGTATGCCATCCTGCTTGCCTTTGTTATTGCCGCCATCCTTACTCCCACCCCGGACGTGATAAATCAGTGTCTCATGGCCTTCCCTCTGATTGCGCTCTACGAGGTGAGTATAGGTGCGGTCTGGTTGCTGGGCAGGAAGAGGCTGGCTGGGTTTGGCAAAACCGTGAAGGCTGGGGATGTGGTAGAGTAAGCGCTACGGACACCAGGCGATGGTAGCGAATTCGGTGGCCGCGAAAGAGCCGTAACAATTCAAACCAGAACGTTGATTACCTTCCCGCTTGTCTGGGGGGGTGTCGGGCGGGTGGCCTTCTGTTGCTCAGCTTGGGCTGAGTTTACTTTCTCTGCTGCTCGCTGTTCTTCCGCCTGGGCTGCCTGTAGGGTTTTCTGGGCCTGCTGCTCATCCGTCTGAGCATCCTGGGTTCTTTGCGCTGCATCCTGTCGTTCTTTCTGTGCCTGCCGTAAATTCTGTGAAGCTCTCTGACTTTCCGAGGTGTTGGTTCTGGAGAAACCCGTAGTGGTGGCTGATGGTGGACTTGTCTGTATCGCAGAGATGATTTCCGGAGCCATATTGCCCTCCCTCCCAACGCGGATGGTGGAAGATGTGCCTAGCTGTTCAATCCCCTTAAGTTCCTCATTTTTATTATCTCAAATTTATAACCATTTGTCCAGCGTGAAGCAAGGTGGTTGCCTGAAATTTCCCTGCTTTTCTGTTGCGTTGGGATGTTTGTAATCCTGTCAAGATGTTGACCTTCCCCTTGTTTGAGCCATGGCTCTGTCGCCATCAAGGCTCTGTCGCGCAGAAGAAAGTCATGGTTATCGTTGATTCGCCATGGGAAATATTTTCCTTATTTTGGTGGCATCTTTTTTGCTTAAGTGAAAACGTGAAGTTTGCTAAAGATTTTAGTTTATCTTTTTTGTCGGTCGGTCGATATGATCAACACAAGGGAAACAATGCCAGTTGGCCATCGAATCTGTTTCTCCAAAATAAAAGAGGCATGCCATGAAATACAGAATTAAGGAGATCGGTCTGGAGTTGGGGGTTCCTGTGTCCACCATCAGATATTGGCAGAAGGAATTTGCGGATTTTATAACTCCGGAAAAGACAGATGGCGGGCAACGGCGCTACTCGCAGCAGGATGTCGAAAAGTTTTTGCAGGTTAAGGAGTATGTGTATAAGCAAAAGCGAAGCATTGAGTCCGTCAGGGAAATCCTCAAGGGGGGGAAATCCGATCGTCCGGCCATCGACTGGTCGGACAAGACGATTCTGGTTACCGGCGGCACCGGCTCTTTTGGCAAATATTTCTGCCATTATCTTCTGGATCGGCTCAATCCCAAGGCCATACGAATATACAGCCGCGACGAGCTCAAACAGCATGAGATGCGCATTGAGTTCAAGGACGATGCGCGGCTGCGTTTTCTCATCGGAGATGTTCGTGACGGGGAGCGGTTGCTCCGCGCCATGCGCGGGGTAGACATGGTGGTTCATGCCGCCGCGCTCAAACAGGTGCCAGCCTGCGAGTACAATCCCTTTGAAGCGGTGAAGACCAATGTCCACGGTGCCCAGAATGTGATTAATGCGGCCATTGATGCCGGGGTCAAAAAGGTGATCGCCCTGTCTACGGATAAGGCGGTCAATCCGGTTAATTTGTACGGTGCTACTAAACTCTGTTCCGACAAGCTCTTTGTTCAAGGTAATGCTTATGCTGGTCTCGACGGTACTCGCTTTGCCTGTGTGCGCTACGGTAATGTTATCGGCAGCCGGGGGAGCGTCATCCCTCTTTTTCTGCAACAGAAGGAAAGTGGTACGATCACCATTACTGATGAGCGGATGACACGTTTCTGGATCACTCTTGATCATGCCGTGGAATTGGTTCTTCAGGGGTTCCGATACATGGAAGGGGGGGAAATTTTTGTGCCGAATATCCCCAGCATGCGGATTATGGACTTGGCCGAAGCCATTGCTCCAGAATGCGATGTCAAGCATATCGGTATTCGGGATGGCGAAAAGCTGCATGAGGCGCTCACCGGCGAGGACGAAGGTCGTAATACATACAAGTATAAGGGGATGTATGTGGTCATGCCCAGTCATTCATGGTGGCAGCGGAAGAATTATGTTGAGGCAGTAAAAATGCCCGAGGGATTTGTTTACACCAGTGATGCCAACGAAGAATGGATTACGGTGGATGAGCTGCGCAGCATCGTGTTCGGTGAGGCGGATGGAAGCAAAGATCCGGCGGTGGCCGTAGGTCACGAAGCTCCGGTGCGGGCGGTGGCGTGAGATCCGGATTCTGAACATTTCGATGAAACAACGACAGGATACTATGATCACTTCTCCCCCATCTGAGGATTCGTCCGCCTTTCTGCCTTACGGCAGGCAGCGAATTGAGGAAGATGACATTGCGGCGGTGGTGGCGGCGCTCCGTTCCGACTGGTTGACCACCGGCCCCAGGGTGAGTGAGTTCGAGTCGGCGGTTTGCGCTTTTACTGGTGCGCAGTACGGTGTGGCGGTCTCGAGCGGCACTGCTGCGCTGCATGCGGCCATGCATGCCCTAGGTATCGGGCCTGGAGATGAGGTGATCGTGCCGGCCATGACCTTCGCGGCCACAGCCAACTGCGTGGTCTACCAAGGCGGCACTCCGGTGTTCGCCGACGTGGGCCCGGAGACCCTGCTTATCGACCCAGTCGACGTTGCGCGTAGGATCACCGCGAATACGCAGGCTATTATTGCTGTCGATTATGCTGGTCAGCCTTGCGATTATGACGCACTATACGATCTTGCCCAGAGACACGGTCTTGCCCTGGTGGCGGATGCTTGCCACAGTCTGGGGGGGGCGTACAAAGGCAGGCGAGTAGGGACCTTGGCTGACCTCACCGTGTTCAGCTTCCACCCGGTTAAGCACATCACCACTGGCGAGGGGGGCATGGTGGTCACTGATAATCCCGAACTGGCCGCACGGATGCGGCGTTTCCGCAACCACGGGATCGACACTGACCACCGCCAGCGCGAAGTGGCTGGTACCTGGGCCTACCAGATGGTGGAGCTGGGTTATAACTACCGGCTCACCGACCTACAGGCGGCCCTGGGAACGAGTCAACTGGCCAAGCTGCCGGGCTGGCTGAAAAAACGGCGTAAGCTGGCCGCCGTCTATGATGCGGCCTTGGGCAATGTTGCGGCGGTGAAATCGCTGGCCGTGCGACCGGGGAACGAACATGCCTATCACCTTTATGTCGTGCGGCTTGTCGACAGTGGCGTGCGTGGTCAGATCTTCGCCGGGTTGCGGCAACAGGGCATCGGAGCCAATGTCCACTACCTGCCGGTGCATCTGCATCCCTATTACCAGGAGACATTCCGCACCCTGCCGGGACTCTGTCCCTGTGCCGAGGCTGCTTATGAGACCATTCTGACCCTTCCCTTGCATCAAGGCATGGACGAGAACGATGTGACCAGGGTGGTGCATGTCCTACGGCAGGAGCTGGGGGGATGATCGGCAGGCTGGTGATCCGGGCCGATGCGGATGGCGTTATGGGCACCGGCCATGTCATGCGTTGCTTGGCACTGGCCGAAGTCTGGCGCGACCGGGGTGGTGAGGTGCTCTTTGCGGGCAGGATCGAGCCGGAAGCGTTGCGTCGACGGATAGAATTGGAAGGGGCTGGTTTGGTTGATTTGGCAGGCCGTTACCCGGACCCGGCAGATCTTGTTTCCATGCACCGGCTGGCGGTGGAGCAATTGTGTCAGCATGCCCCCCTGGGCTGGCTGGTGCTGGACGGCTACCATTTTGACGCTGTCTACCAACAGGCTATGCGGGAGGCCGGTTGGCAGCTACTGGCAATTGACGACCTGGGGCAACTGGCTGACTATCATTGCGATGCGCTAATCAACCAGAACCTCTATGCCCCCAATATTTCCTATAATTGTCCTCCAGAGGCAACCATGATGTTGGGGCCGTGTTACGCTCTGTTGCGACGGGAGTTCTGTAAGTTCGGCGGCAAAGAGCGTTTTTTGCCGCCGATAGCCAGGCGGGTGCTGGTCACCATGGGTGGAGCGGATCAACACAACGTGACCGGCCGAGTGTTGTCCGCCCTTGCGGCCAGCGGTATCGACGGTTTAGAGGTAAAGGCAGTGGTGGGGGCGGCCAATCCGTACGCCGGGGTACTTGCTGAGCTGGTGGCAGGGTTGCCGTTCCGGTGCGAGCTGGCGCGTGACGTGGTTGACATGGCCACCCTGATGCATTGGGCGGATGTTGCTGTGACTGCGGCCGGGACCACCACCTATGAGCTGGCCTGTGTGGGGACGCCGTTTGTGGCTCTGATCACGGCGGGCAACCAGGAGGAGAACGCCAACCAACTTGCCCGCCAGGGGGTGGCCATAGTGCTGGGTTGGTATGACGCCCTTGGTTCGGATGTGCTGGCCAGACGGTTACGGGAATTTTTGCACGATGGCGTGCAAGGTCAGGCTCAGGCCGCAATGGGTTGCGGGCTGGTGGATGGCCGTGGCGCCAGTCGGGTGGTCATTGCTCTGTTGGCAAGGGGGCTAACACTGTCTCCGGTCCGCTGGTCGGACAAAGATGTGTTGCTCCAATGGGCCAACGACCCTATGACCCGGAAGAATTCTTTCCGCTCTGAGACTATTAGCTCGGAGGGCCATGAACAGTGGCTTGTCGCGAAACTCGCTGCCCAGGATTGCCGTCTGTGGCGGGCTACACTTTCGGATGGTACCCCGATGGGCCTAGTGCGCTTTAATCTGGGCGAGGGTATGGCGGAAATTTCGATGAACCTGTCCCCAGGCCTGCGTGGACAGGGGTTGGGAAGCGTATTGATTAGCTCGGCCTGCTCCCGACTGTTTCGGGAGGAACAGGGGGTTGGGCGGATTACCGCACTGGTCAAGACGGATAACCAAGCCTCGTTAAGATCTTTTGCCAAGTCCGGGTTCATCGTGGCGGGCGAGACAGAACGGTTCGGGGTCCAGGCGGTGTTATTGGGGTTGGAAAGGAATCAACATGAATGAGATCACCATCAACGATCGGGTAATCGGATCGGGTCATCCCGTTTACATCATTGCCGAGATGAGTGCCAACCACGGGCAGGACTTCGACCAGGCGGCACGGATTATCGAGGCGGCTAAGGAGGCTGGCGCTGATGCGGTGAAGCTCCAGACCTATACCCCGGACACCCTGACCATTGCCTGTGATAACGAATATTTTCGGATCAAGGGGACCATCTGGGAGGGCCGCCCCCTCTACGATCTCTACGGGGAGGCCTATACTCCTTGGGAATGGCAGCCGCAACTCAAGGAGATTGCCGACCGGCTTGGGATTATCCTTTTCTCCACCCCATTTGATGTTACGGCGGTGGAATTCCTGGAGGGTATGGATGTGCCGGCTCACAAGGTCGCTTCTTTTGAGCTGGTGGATCTGGCACTGCTGGAACGAATCGGGGCTACGGGAAAACCGGTGATTATGTCTACCGGCATGGCCAGTCTAGCCGAAATCGATGAGGCGGTAGCCACCCTGCGGCGTGCCGGGGCAGGCGGAATTGGACTGCTTAAGTGCACCAGTGCCTATCCGGCGCAGGCGGCGGACATGAACCTATGCACCATACCCCATCTGGCCGAGACCTTCGGGGTAGTGGCCGGGCTGTCCGATCACACCACCGGGCTTGCCGCGCCGGTGGCTGCGGTGGCGCTTGGGGCGGCGATCATCGAGAAGCATTTCACTTTGGGCCGGGCGGCCGGTGGCCCGGACAGCGCCTTTTCTTTGGAGCCGCATGAGTTCGCTGCCATGGTGGCGGCGGTGCGCGAGACCGAGCAGGCCCTGGGCCGAGTCTGTTATGAGTCGTCCGCTGCTGAAGAGAAGAGCAGAGCCTTTCGGCGGTCGCTGTTCGTGGTGGAAGACGTCCTGGCCGGTGAGGTTCTGACCTCGGAGAACATCCGCTCCATCCGGCCCGGTTACGGACTGGCGCCCAAGTATCTGGGGCAAGTGCTCGGCCGGCGGTCAAGTCGGGCCATCCGCAGAGGAACGCCGCTCGGCTGGGAGATGGTCGGAGGTTTACCATGAATATTGCGATTATCCCGGCCCGAGGTGGCAGCAAGCGAATTCCGGGAAAAAACATTAGGTCATTTGCAGGTCAGCCGATGATTGCTTGGTCCATCCAGGCTGCCGAATCCTCGGGTCTTTTTTCCAGAATCATCGTCTCCACCGATTCGGAAGAGATTGCCACAGTGGCAAGGAAGTACGGGGCGGAGACTCCTTTTATCCGACCGGCCGGACTGGCCGATGACTTCACCCCCACTGCGGATGTGGTGCTCCATGCCCTGGAGTGGCTGGATGGTCAGGGGCAGAAGCCGGAGTTGGTTTGCTGTCTCTATGCCACAGCTCCCTTTGTCCGGTCCAGTTTTTTGTGTCAGGGGTACGAATTGTTGCGCCAGACCGGAGCAGCCTCGGTGTTTCCGGTTGCCAGTTACCCGGCCTCGCCATTCCGCGCTCTAACCATCGACCCGGACGGTAGGCTGACCATGTTATGGCCTGAACACGAGCTGACTCGCTCCAACGACCTGCCCGAGGCGTACCATGACGCCGGCCAGTTCTATTGGCTCGAGGTTGCCCGCTTCCGGCAGGAGAAGAGGATATACGCGTCCGACGCGCGGCCGGTGGTGTTGCCTCGCCGACTGGTGCAGGATATCGATACCATGGAAGACTGGCTGACGGCGGAAGCGATGTTCGCAGCTTTGCGTCTGCAAGGAAGAATTGACGAGAGCTGATCGTGCAAGTGAGCATAGTTGAATCTCGACGGAGGCTGTATGTATGATTGTCATTATTGACAGTAAAATAGCAAACTTGGGGTCGGTGGTCGCTGCTTTTCGACATCTTGGGGAAGCGGTAACTATTTCTGATGATCCCGATATCGTTGCTTCCGCTGAAGGGTTAGTGCTACCGGGGGTGGGTGCTTTTGCGGACGGCATGGAGAGTTTGCAGCGCCTGGGTTTAGATGGGCCAATTCGTTCCGCTGCGGCAAAGGGTAAGCCGATTCTTGGCATCTGTCTCGGGATGCAATTACTGGCTGAAGAGAGTGAAGAGTTCGGAAACCATAAAGGCTTGGGACTGATTCCTGGTCGTGTTGTACGGCTTGCGCCAAAATCTGGAGAACGGGTTCCCAATATCGGTTGGTGTGATGTCTATCCAGCAGGAGACTCAAGTATTTTTTGCGATATTACCGCAGGAACTGCCTTCTATTTTGTCCACAGCTACCATTTCCTTTGCAATAATCGGGAAAATTCTGTCGCTGTTATTGACTTTGGTCATGAACCAGTCACTGTTGCGGTAGAACGAGGGAATATTTTCGGGGTCCAGTTCCATCCGGAAAAAAGTCAGGATGCCGGGCTTGGTGTTCTTGAAGCATTCGTGACGTATGTGAAAAAGGAATCTTGTCATGCCAGCTAATTATGCCGCAAACGAGGGTGTTCTTCGATCAGAAGGCGTCCGCCCTCGACTTATTCCATGTCTCCTGTTGAAGCATGGTCTTATTATGCGGAGCCAGCTTTTCAAGGTTCATCAGGCTATCGGTAATCCCATGAGTACCGTGGAAAGGTTTTCCGACTGGAATGTTGATGAGCTGGTCGTCCTCGACATTAGCCGAGATGAGGACTTTCACGATCTGCGCCGTGACGATCTTCAGCAAAACTATATGGGCAAATCGGCGTTGGATGTTCTGCGCGCCATCACTGAGGTCTGTTTCATGCCGTTGACCTTCGGCGGTCGTATCCGAACGCTGGATGACATCTCCGTGCGGCTGGCAGCGGGAGCCGATAAAGTCACCTTGAATACAGCAGCCCTACAGAACCCTGATTTTATTACTCAGGCATCTCGGCGATTTGGAAGCCAGTGTATTGTTGTATCCATAGATGTGCGTCGCCAAGCAAAAGAGTATGAGGTTTGGGGCGACGGGGGACGGATGCGAACAGGCCGCAAACCGGAGGAGTGGGCACGGGAGGTGGAGCGTCTGGGGGCCGGGGAAATTTTGTTGAATTCGATAGATCGGGACGGTTCTGGTTTAGGCTACGATGTGGAATTGATTGGTGCGGTCAGTGCGGCCGTTTCTATTCCCGTGGTGGCGCTTGGCGGTGTCGGTCGATATGAGCATTTCCCGGCAGCCATCCAACAGGGTCATGCTTCAGCCATGGCTGCCGCCAATATTTTCCATTTTTTTGAACTGAGCTATTCCCATGCCAAGCAGGCTTGTCTGGATGTTGGCTTGCCCCTGCGGCCAATTGGACTCGGATCCCGTTTTTTGCCCCGTGAGCCAGTATATAACCAGACAAGAGAGGATGCCCGTATTCAGTCACGCTTGCGTTGTGCTGAAGTATCGGATTATTCGGGGACTCATTCGGCGGCGCAGGCAAAAAAACAGGAAGTGCGGTGGTGCAGCAAATGTGTGTATCCGGGAATCAGTGCCGCGCCCATGGAATTTGACGAGCAAGGCATCTGCTCCGGCTGCCGGATGGCAGAGGTGAAGCAGCACATTCCCGAAACCGAATGGACCCGTCGTTGGGAAGTGCTCAAGGAGATGGCTGAGCGCTACCGTTGTCGGGACGGTTCTCGCTATGATTGCGTGATTGCCGTCAGCGGCGGCAAAGACAGTTATTTTCAGACCCATATCATCAAAAACGAGCTGAAACTGAATCCGTTGCTAGTGACATACAACGGTAACAACTGGACCGAGGTCGGCTGGCGCAACATGCTGCACATGAAGGAGGCCTTTGACGTCGATCACCTGCTGGTCTCGCCATCCGTTAATGTCCTGAAAAAACTGAACCGGCTTGGCTTTATTGTCATGGGCGATATGAACTGGCATGCTCATATCGGGATTATGACTACCCCGATGCGGGTGGGTGTTCAGTATGGGGTCCCCTTGGTTTTTTATGGCGAACATGGCTACCTGGACCTGTGTGGGCAATTTTCAATGGACGATTTCCCCGAGGTTGCCTATCGGAACCGTCTTGAACATTATGGGCGGGGGTACGAATGGACTTACTTCGTCGGTCGGGAAGGATTGACTGAACAGGATTTCATGCCTTGGAAGTACCCGACCGACCAGCAGATTTTTGATCTGGGTCTGCGGGGGATATTCCTGGGGAATTATGTGCGTTGGGAAGCGAACGAACATATCAAGTTGGTGGTTGATCGTTACGGTTTTGAAGTAAGCAATGAACCCTTTGATCGTACCTACCGCACCATGTCCAATCTGGACGACATGCACGAAAACGGCGCGCATGACTATTTGAAGTATATCAAATTCGGTTATGGGCGTTGCACCGACCACGCCTGCAAGGACATTCGGGCCGGCCTGCTGAGCCGTGACCAGGCGATTGAGCTGGTCAACCGTTATGATCCGGTGAAGCCGAAAGATCTCCAGCGTTGGTTGCAGTATGTCGGCATGACGGAAGATGAATTTGACCGCATTGCCGATACCTTCCGCGACCCCAGGGTGTGGACCATGGAAAACGGGCGCTGGCGGCGTCAGGAATTGCAAAAGGGGTGACTGGTATGACAGAGGCGAAAAGATATGACAAAGTAGCGGAGCGTCTGCGTGAGAACGAGATCCGCCCGGCAGAGTTGCTTTCGGAACAGGAGGCGGCGTTTGCTCGTGATGTGGAGCGGTTGCACCAGAGGAGTGCTGAATTTGTCGAGGTGGATTGCCCGGCTTGCGGCAGTGCGCTGAGGAAGAATGCTTTTGAAAAATATGGATTTACTTTTCTCAGGTGTGGTTCTTGCGCGACACTCTATATGTCGCCCCGGCCATCGGAAGAGGTGATGGCCGACTATTATCGCAATTCCGAAAATTATGCTTATTGGGCTAAGCATATCTTCCCCGCCTCGGAAGACATCCGTCGGGAGAAGATCCACAAACCCTGGCTGGCGCGGGTCGTTGCTTATTGTGATCAATACTGCATAGAACGGGGTACCATGGTCGAGATCGGTCCCGGCTTCGGCACCTTTTCTTCCTTGGCCATTGAGCAGAAAGTATTCAAGCGGGTGGTGGCGATAGAGCCTACCCCTGAACTGGCCGAGGCTTGTCGGCGGCGCGGCATGGTCGTGTTTGAAAAAAGGGTTGAAGATTTATGCAATGAGGTCGCCGATGCCGATGTAGTGGTTGCTTTCGAGGTGATTGAGCATCTCTTTGAACCTTCCCGCCTTCTGTCTAGTCTGTATGCGGTGCTTCGGCCAGGAGGGCTGCTAGTGCTCTCCTGCCCCAACGGGGAGGGATTTGATGTTGCCGTTCTTGGTCCAGGTTCCAAGGCGGTGGACGCGGAGCATGTTAATCTGTTCAATCCGGCCTCACTGGGAGTGCTTGTCCGCTCGTGTGGATTTGAAGTGCTGGAGGTGAATACCCCGGGAAGGCTTGATGCCGAGTTTGTCCATGATGCCATTGTAAAAGATGAGTACAACGTTTCCGGTCAGCCTTTTCTACAGCGTGTTCTGGTGGATGAGTGGGAGCGATTGGGCGGTGATTTCCAGCAATTTCTGGCGGAGCACCAGCTCTCTTCCCATATGTGGCTTGTGGCCCGGAAACAGGATCAGCCATAACTGCTTCTGTTTGAGTTGTTGTTGCTGGTTGCCGGATCATTCAATGTGGTTTGAAAAAATTGAGGACATTATGGTGCAAGATATCAAAAAACCGACAAAACAGTTACAGGAATGGGGCTCACAATTCGGCAACGACTATGTGGAGCGCAACGAGTTTGAGGAATGGAAACTTGCTCCCGGGGTTGAAGCCTTTCGCCGGATGATCGGCGATCTTAAGCTGGATTCGATTTTGGAGGTGGGGAGCAATATCGGTCTCAATCTTGTCTTCATCGACACCCTGTTCAACGGCAAGGTCAAACTGCACGCTGTGGAGCCGAACAAGAAGGCCTATGGCCGACTCATGGCCAACAAGATTAACTTGGCTCAAGCATGGAATTGTGACGGATTTCATCTCCCCTTGCCGGATGCCTCTGTTGATCTTGTCTTGACCAATGGCGTCTTGATCCACATCGCCCCTGACGACTTAGTCCGTATCACGGACGAGATCGTTCGGGTTTCAAAAAAATACATTCTCTGTAGCGAATACTTTTCTACTACTCCAGAGGAAAAGTCCTACCATGGCCAGGATGGGCTTCTATTCAAAAGAGATTTCGGTTCATTCTATCTGGATCGTCACCCGACCCTGAAGATTGTCGATTACGGTTTCCTTTGGCAGCGGGAATTTAAGATCTTTGATGATCTCAACTGGTGGTTGTTTGAAAAATGATGTTCGGCAAAACAGTCATAGCATTTTTTCAGAGTAACCTGGGAAAAGTATGATCATAGAGGATACGGTGCCATGGTGCTAGCTCACGATTATTTTCAGGAAAATCTGGCTCTGCTACAGGAGCATCATCCGCTGGTTTGGCAGGCGGTGCTCGATTATGCCGGTGAACCGTTGGGTGAGCTTCAGCCCGCCGAAGACGGCAATCCTAATTTACTGGTCCGTAAAGAAGATGGGGAGGAAATCTTTCTCCATGAGCCAAAGGCGCCTCTTTCTGAATTGGCCGAGTATTACAATCTGGTGCCGGAAAACGTCACCGGCGTGGTGGTATTCGTCGGCATGGGCCTGGGCTATGCCCCGCCAGCTATGCTGGCAAGCCGCAATCAACTCCGTCATTTGCTGATATTGGAGCCGGAAACTGGGCTTTTCATTCAAGCTCTACATGCCTTGGACCTATCCAGCCTCCTCACCGATTACCGAGTGACCATCGCTACTGGCCAGGATATCAATGTGCCCGCCCTCCTGGCTTCCATGTCCCGCGCATTGCAGTTGGAGAGCCTTTATATTCTCCAGCATAATCCCTGTTTCCGGATTGCCCCGGAAATCTATACCAGCATGCACGATGAGATATACAAGCATGGCAATGCCTATAATGTCGGCGGCAATACCACTTCAGCGTACGGCGATAAATTTATCGACAACCGACTTCGACACCTGAGCGCCATTCACCATCAGCAGTTGCTCGAACATCTCAAGGATGCCTTTGTCGGTATCCCGGCCATCATCGTGGCAGGCGGCCCCTCGCTGAATAAGAATATTCATCTGCTTTCCCAAGCCAAGGGCAGGGCGGTGATCATCGCTGCGGATACCGTGCTGCCAGCGCTGCTGGCCCATGGAGTGACCCCGGATTTCACCTCCTGTATCGACATGCAGGATATTACCCTGGAAAAAATCATCGATGTTGCTGTTGATGCCGGTGAAACCTCCCTGGTCTGTTCCTCCTGGCTGGCGCCCACGGTGGCAAAAAATTTCCCGGCTCGGCAGGTGTACTGGTCTTTCACCGCCAAAAACATGGAAACGTGGCTCAATAATCTCCTGGATGGGAAGGTTCTCACCACCGGGGCCGGTACCGTTGCTCAACTGAATTTTATTGCCGCATACTTGCTGGGCTGTTCGCCCATTATTTTTGTCGGCCAGGACCTGGCCTTCGTCGAGCAGGAGAGCCATGCCAAGCATACCTCGCTGACGAGCAAGGACGAGCTGAAAGGTCTTTTGGCCAGGGAAGAAATCCTCTGGGTCGATGGCTATGGTGGCGGCAAGGTCCCGACCTATCGGGCCTATCTCGGCTTCAAACATCATTTCGAACAGGCTATGGCGGGGATTAAGGACCGGCAATTCATCAACGCCACCGAGGGCGGAGTGCGTCTGGAAGGGACAGAAGAACTGCCATTGCAGGAGGTGCTTAGCCGTCATTGCCGACGGGAGATGGATGTCGCGGCCATGATCCGTGAGGCGGAGGACCATGCCAGAATGCCCGGTCGGCGCCAAATGATCGACGAATTTGCCCGCATGACCAAAGCCATTGCCGGGGTCGAAAAGGACATGGCCAGCCTAGATGTGCTGGCTGCAAAGCTTAGCAAGGAGATCAGCAAGTTGCAGGAGCAGGGCACAAGCTATCAGAAATTTGAGACACTTCCCGTGGCCCTGCAACGGCAACTCCTGGAGGTGGATGCCTTGAACGCCAAGCTGGATAAGGCTAAAGTCTGGGCCTTGCTGGACGAAGTCACCATGGAAGGATTGCGTCAGAGTGAGCGCCTGAATCATGAGATCAAGCAGCTTGCCGATCAGTCCGAGCAGTATCTCGAATGGTTGGGCAGAGCAATCAACCGCTTTGTCGTGATCAGCCAGTTTCGTCGGCAGGTGTTAGCCCCGTTTGCCCAACGCTTGAAACATCTGCACAGCCATCTCCAGCGGGAGGATTTTTTGCTCAAGAAACTCGCCAAGCAAAAGGGCGACGACAGGGAAACTGTGCTGGAACTGCTGCGGCTCTATTTTGAAAACGGCGATCATGTGCTGCTGGAGAAGACCATCGCGGCTCATTGCCCTGAGCCTGCCCAATCGGCGGAACTTTCCTTGTATCTTGGCGTCATCGCTGCCCACCGATGCCAGTTTGCGGTAATGGAACGCTATTTTGCCAGGATTGAGGATATTGATCCTTCTTGGACTGAGCGTATTGCCGAATGCCGTGAGCGCCTTGCCACTCAATATCTTGGCTTTTACCATGAGTGGCAGCGGAACGACCAGGTGGTCGCTTTGCGCATGCTATTTAAGGCTGCCCGTTACACCACGGATCATCAGGCGTTGCGGCAGACCCTCGCCGCTGAAGTGGCCCTGGTAATGGCCAAGGACGAAACCGTTGCAGGGCAGGAGACCACCTCGGTGGATCTGGCCGATATCTTGGCCGCCTGGAGTATGGAATTAACGGCAAACCTCAACCTGGGCAAAATTCTTGGGCCGGAACAGGTCGCCATCCTCCATCGTCTGCACGGCAGTGCCCTGCTCACCCAGGAGGCATTCAGCGAAGCTGCGCAGGCTTTTACCCTCGCCCTTGCCCTCACCCCAAAGAATCCGCAACTCTGTCTCCTCCTGGCTGATGCTGCTTTTGCCATGGATGATTATCCCGCCGGGCTTTCCGCCCTTGACCGGGCCGTCGCTTTGGATCGTAGTTATGCGAAATATTGGGAAGATATCGGGGACACCCTGCTGACTGCTGGCCAGCCTGCGGATGCGGCCCTGGCCTATGAGAAGTGTTTCCAGGCTTTGCCAGAGGAAGTGGGGTTACTCCGGAAGATCGCTGATTGTTATCTGGCCGTGGGGTCGTCATAAGGGCGGAAGATATTTCAGCTCTGTCGCCCTTTTTTTTTGTGGGTCAGCAAAAAAAAATTAAGCTTTTTCTGCAGTCGCCGATACGAGCTATGGATGGGAGGAAAACCTAATCGGTGTGTGTAGGTATGTTTTTTCCCCCCGTAACCGCAAAAGAAACGAGGAGGTGATGGCATCCGGGCGCGCATGAGACAACGAGGATAAAAAAGGTAAGACCGAGTGACACTTCGGGGGAAAGGATTCTCCCGGCAAACAAACACAACCATGGACGGAGGAAGTAATCATGTCATTAAGAATTAACACCAATATTGCAGCATTGACCGCGCACAACAATATGATCAGAAACGACAACAATCTGTCGTCATCCCTGGAAAAATTGTCTTCCGGTCTGCGTATCAATCGGGCGGCGGATGATGCGTCGGGTATGTCTATCGCCGACTCGCTGAAATCCCAATCCCTTGGCCTTGGTCAGGCGGTCAGAAACGCCAACGATGGTATCTCCATGGTGCAGACCGCAGATGGCGCCTTGGACGAATCCATCAAGATCGTCAACACCATCAAGACCAAGTCCATCCAGGCTGCTCAGGACGGGCAGACCACGGACTCCAGAAAGGCCATTCAGTCAGATATCACCAAGCTCTTGGAAGAGCTTGATGCTATTGCAAAGACCACGGCCTTCAACGGCCAGAAGCTGCTGTCCGGCAATTTTACCAACAAAAAGTTCCAGATTGGTGCTTACTCGCAGGAAACGGTAAGTATCTCCATCGCCTCTGCAGAGTCAACCAAAGTCGGGCATGTTACGTCCTCGCAGTTGTCCTTTGGTGGAACCGGCACGGCACAGCTGTCCTTGTACAGCAACCTGCAAAACCAAACCTATAACCTCAACAGCATTGACATCCAGAACAATAATAAGCGCGAGAACAGCCTGGGCGCGGTGGCTGACGCCATCAACAAGCTGAGTGACGTATTGGGGGTTTCGGCACAAGCCGTGGTGAAAACAACCACTGGCGCGGCTGTCGCTGCCGGAACCACTGATGCTGATTTTAAGATTAACGGAATCGCCATCGGTCAGGTTAATGTTGCGGCCAATGATAGTGACGGCTCCTTGGTTAAGGCCATCAACGGCAAGTACTCCGAGCATGGCGTTTTTGCCAGTGTGGATGCGGCCGGTAAACTGACCCTGACCTCCAACGATGGCCGTGCCATTCAAGTTACGGGCACCAGCATCACGAATGGTACCAATGCCGGAACCAACAAGGTTTTCGGTCAAACCGATATGAACACCCTGGGCGTGATCAACCTGACCCAGACCGGTTCCGCCGAGGTTCAGGTGTCTAACGCCGGCACTGCCGGCCTGGCAGTGGCCACGGTGAATCCGATGGAGCTGAATGCCTTGACCGCCGTCACCACTGCGGTCACTTCCCTTGCTGCGGGTTCCACCCTGGCCAGTGGTTCGGTGCTCAACTCCGGCACGGCCATCACCAATGCCATGCAGGTTGCGACTTTTACAACCTCCACGGCTTCGGCAACGGTCCTTGGCGCTGGCTCTACTCTGAAGGCCACCACGTCGCTTGCCTCCGGCACCTCCATCACCTCGAGTGTGGCGATTGGCGCGACCACCGTCACCGCAGCTAAAACCCTGGTTGCGGCTACCAATTCCATCCTGAGCTCTGGGACAACTCTGGCTGCCAATACCGCCATTACTACATCGGTCATGACGTCCGGTCTTACCACCACCGGTGCTTTGACCTTGGGTAGTGGTTCAATCCTTGCCGCTCATAGTACGTTGTCCTCCGGCACTGTTTTGACCGGTGGCTCCCTGGTCACCTCTGGTACCATCACTGTCGGTGCTGCTGGCGGTACGCTTACGGCTGGAACACAATTGATAACAGCCACTATCTTTGCTGTTGGCTCAAAATTGTCAATTGCTGACGCAATTGCTGTTTCAGGACAAAATGGGCTTACCTTCGACGCCTCTGGTATTGTTACCGCAGCTGGTACGGGGCTTACTGCCGGCTATACCTTGACATCTGACACCCTCAACCTGGCCGCGACCTCTTCTTTGATTACTGGCGCTACCTTTACCGCTGGCAGCCACATCGACAATGCTCAAATGGGGTCTACCAATGCCTACAGTGTCACAGGTGGGTCCATGAGTATGGCGGCGACTGCCCTAGTGCAGAGCGGGTCGATTGTGGCCGCTGGATCGTTGGCCGTGGCCGATGCGATCGGTTTGTCACGGGATGCTGTCCTGACCGCAAGTATGACGTTAACCGGAGGCTCCGTTGTCGCCGTAGGCTCTACTTTGGCGTCCCAATCGGTGGCTTCGGATGATGCTATCATCTTGAATAGCGATGCTACCCTGACTGCTGCCATGACCGTGCTGTCCGGTACTGTAGTTGCCGCTGACTCCACGTTGGGCAATGGTTCGGTGTCCTACTCCAATGATCTGACCCTGTCTGCTAACGCAGCCATCAGCAGGACCCAGACCTTGGCGATCGGTTCCCGTATGGCGGCCAACTCGGCCCTGTCCACTGGTTCCAATTTCGGGGTGAGTATCACCTTGAGGCAGGCGGAAACCGTTGCCACAGGTTCCACCATGAATCTGGCGGCTACTTCTGTGGTGAAGGCGGGTAGTGTCTTTGCTCAGGGTACCGTGTTGACCAACTCCATCACCGGCACCGATGGTACTACTCATGCTGCCGGGGACACGTTGGATCTGGCTGTTACCTTGGCCGGCGACACCACCATGACCAATGCCCAGGATGTGAAGGGCGGTTCGGTATTGGATGCCGGGACCATCCTGGCCGCCAATACCTCTGGTAGCGGTTCTGCTATCGGCACGGTTGGCACCTCCAGCATGACCCGTCTTTCCGAGGTCAATGTTTTGACCCAGGCAGGGGCTCAGGTAGGGATCTCGGTTGCCGACTCCGCTCTGAAGGATCTGGATAAGGTGCGGTCTGACCTCGGTTCTGTGCAGAACCAGCTGACCTCCACTATTGCCAACCTGAGCGCCACCAAGGTTAATATCGCGTCTGCTGAATCCAGCATCCGTGACGTTGACTTTGCCGAGGAAGCTGCAAACTTCTCCAAGATGCAGATCCTCAACCAGGCCGGCTCTTTTGCTATGGCCCAGGCCAATGCAAGCTCCAAGACTGTTCTGAGCCTGCTGCAGGGCTAAGAAGGGCTGAAAGGTCCGAGGTGAAAGGCCCGAGCTGAAAGTTGCAAGGGCTGGACACCGAGGACCGATCTTGGTGGAACATATAACCTCAACAGGGGGCGATGGCTGTAACAGGCTGTCGCCCCCCTTTTTTTATAGAGATGAAGCGAAGACTTCCAGGTGATCTGCTGGGCAGGTCAATCGTCTTGTCGCGGGGAAGAGCGGAGCAGCGAGGAAGAATTTTGTAAAATAGTTGAATATATCATTGTATTTAAGGTGCTGTAACTCCATGATTGCAAGGATAATCAAGCGCAGCCTGAGTCCCAAACCGGAGCGCGGCTTCCATGCTGCCTGTGAAGATTTGGCCCCCAGTCGCAAGTATGTGGTGTATCCAGTGTATCCAGGCAAGGAGCGATACCGTATCGCCAGTGATATCGAGGTCATTCCGTTGGCCGAACTTGCCTCCCTGATACAGATGGGCGACTGATGGGGGATGAGAAGGTGAAAGGCCCGAGCTGAAAGTTGCAAGGGCTGAACACCGAGGATCGGTGTTGGCGAACATATAACCTCAACAGGGGGCGGGAGCTGGAAACGGCTGCCGCCCTTTTTTTGTAAAAATATTCAAGAGCGTAAGGGAAATGCCGATATGAAAATTAGGTGAGGAAGATCGCTTCGCCAGCAATGAGGTATTCAAGGGGGTCTCCATGGCAACAGGCACAATTTCATCACTTGGTGTTGGCTCCGGGCTTGACCTGAACGGCATGCTTGATAAGTTGCGTGCTGTGGATGATCAGGTCATCACCACCAAGAAGAATACGATCGCCACCACCAAGTCCCAGATGGACGAGTTCACTGTGGTCAACAACAAGCTGTTGACCATGAAGAGCAGCGCCCTTGATCTTTCCCTCTCCACCACTTTTTTATCCAGGACCGTGACCAGTTCCAGCCCCAGCGTGTTCACCGCCACTGTGGCCGACGGCACCGCCGCCCAGAGCACGTCGGTCACGGTGAACCGGCTGGCCACCAAGAGCATCTGGATGTCGGCTGGCAAGGCCGCTGCCACCACCAGCGTTAACACCACCGGCAGCAGCCAGAACTTTAGTTACCGGGTGGGTGGGACGGACATCACCGTGGCGGTGGCTAATGGTACCACTTTGAGCGGGCTTGTGGATCTGGTCAACAATGATACGGACAATCCCGGGGTTACTGCTTCGCTGATCAATGATGGTTCCGCAGTGACTCCGTACAAGCTGGTGCTGCAAACGAAGGCGACCGGCAGTAACCAGGAAATCACCCAGATGACAGCCCAGCTGCCGGACCTTGCCATGTCTGTGCAGGGGCAGACCGGGGTGAACCTCAACGCCCAGGTCACCATTGACGGCGTGAGCTACCAGCGCCAGGGCAACGCCATAAACGATGTGCTTTCTGGGGTCACCCTGAACCTGCAGGGTGCGGGGATTTCCACGGTTTCGGTGGCCAATAACAATGATGCCGTCACAAAAAAAGTCGTGGATTTTGTGGCGGCGTATAACGACGCAGTGCAGGAGGTTTCCAAAAACACCGCGTACAATAATGACACCAAGGATTTTGGCATCCTGGCGAGAAGCACCCTGCGGGATTTGCCGTATGCCCTTGAGAATCTGATGACTTCGCAAGTGAAGGCGGACAGCAAAGGTCTGGTCACCAACATGTTCGATCTGGGCATGGCGTTTAATCGGGACGGGACCATCTCCATCGACACGACAAAATTATCTGCCGCCATCTCGGCTTCGCCGGACAGTGTTTCCGCTTTGTTTCTTGGGGACAGTGCGGCGGGGATCACCGGGCTAGGGGACAAGGTCAATAATTATCTCCGGGAGGTGACCAGCGACACCGGGCAGATCAAGGCGGAGAAGACTGCAGCCCAGACCAGAATCGATGATATGCAATTGCAGATTGAAGACATGACGGCGCGGCTCGACAAGCGCTATGACATGTTGACCAAGCAGTTCGTTGCCCTGGATCAGTACATGAGCCAGATGAAGTCAATGGGCACCTATCTGACCGGACAGTTTAACAGCCTGAATGGCACGCAGTCTGGAAGTTCAAGCAACTAGGGAAACCGGGGTAGTTCTGTAACAATTTCAGCCTGATGAGGAGGAAGTGCACATGGTGGGGCAAAAAGTGCTGGATGCCTATCGGACAACAGAAAAGCAGGCGGAGATTCAGCCGGTGAAGCTGATCCATATGTTGTATGAAAGGGTGCTGGTGCATCTCGAGCTCGCCGAGGAAGGAATCCGGGAACAGACCCCCAAGAAACGCGGGGAGAATCTGGGTAAGGCCATTGCCATTATCACCGAGCTGCAAGCCTCCATCAAGTCCGAGGACCATTCCGAGGCTGCCCAGTTTTTGCGTGGGTTGTATGGGGCAATCCTAGTGGAACTTCCCAGGGTCTCGGTGACCCAGGATGTAAAGATGCTGCGTCAGGCCCGCACCTATCTGGAACGACTCAAGAGAATCTGGGAGGAAACTGCCATGCGGGAGTCGGGCGCAGAGCTGATTTCTGTAAAAACCGTAGAGGCGTGCATCGAGGATGGGCCTCCAGCGGTGAGCCCGGTGAGTGCTGCTGCCCCTCGTGGAAAAAAACGGGCAGAATATGAGGACTGTCAGCCCCATATGGCGATGGGCGGACTCTCTGTTTCCATTTAAAGGGCATCAGTAAAAAAAGGGACGCGATGAAGATCTCGGCTTCGACCGAAATAATGGGTGATGTGCTTGCTCATAGCCTGTCCGAGGATTTTATCCGGGCGGCGGATGATTTTGCCGCCATGCAGCAGGAGCATCAGGCCGCGCTTCTCGCCGAAAACTGTAACGACCTTTTGCCTTGGCAGCAGAGCAGGGAGATGGCCTTCAAGAGTCTTGCGCAGACACTTGAGAGAGTAGTTGCTTGTGGGGAAGATAATAAGGAGTGTATCGTCCGGGCTCAGAAAATTATGGAAGAACTGTTGGCTAAGGAGGATGTGCTGCAAAAGCTCATCATGGCCCGGCAGTTGGAAGTGCAGGAACAGCTCCTGGCAATGCGCAAGGGAAAAGAGGTCTTGCAGGGGTACAATATTAACAAGGGCCTGGTTCCCCGGCCTAGCTATCTCAGCAACAAACTGTAGGGGAAATTTGAACAACCGGGAGGACGTATGTCATGGATGCCAGCGTAAATACCGAGATCAAAGGAGTTGGCGTAACAACGGTGACGCCCGCCGTGGCAAGGGAAGATCGGGTGAAATCCCAGATCGCTCCGGTGGCCAAGGGCGGTGAGTCATCCCAGTCTGCATTGGGAGAAAAAGAGCTGCATCCCAAGGTACAGGCGCAGCCGAAGCCTGTCGACGCCAAGGAACTTGCCAAGGCGGTGGAGGAGATGCAGCAGCGTCTCGATTCTCTGGGCAATACCAAGCTGAATTTTCGGGTGCTTGAAAAACCAAACGAGGTCGTGGTGCAGATCACTGACAGCAAGAGCGGCAAGCTGGTAAGGCAGTTTCCTTCGGAAGATGCTCTCGCGCTTCAGGTAAAGCTCCAGGAATTGACCGGCCTGCTTTTTGACGAGAAGGCGTAACGCGTCGTTCCGATCCTGATCGTTTTTATGTCTTGTTCATGCGCTGCCGATGCAAAAAAAATAGTTTGGTCGGTAGTGGACGCTGGAGATGCGTCCACGTGTTGTGGATAGTCTGGTTTTTTTCCCCTCCTTTTTTCCCCAAGTCATAGCTTTCCCACAAAATAAAAAAGCGCCCCCAGGCCAGGATAATGGCGGAAAGGCGCCTTTGGTTTTTAGGTGGGCGACTTTTTTCTTGACAATTATTTGGGCCTCTCGTATACCTGATCGGCAAACTGAATGTGTGTTCAACTTTACCATATATTCCAATCCTCATTAATTGAAACAAGGAGACTCGATCATGTCTAAGTTAGTCGCTCCCCATGGTGGAAAAGGTCTGGTATGCTGCCTGCTGCACGGCAGTGAGCGTACCGCTGAGCAGGATAAGGCCAAAGGCCTCAAGAAGATCAAGATCAGCGACCGCGCCAAAGGCGACCTGATCATGATGGGCATCGGCGGTTTTTCTCCGCTGAATGGCTTCATGGGCAAGGCCGATTGGAAGGGCGTTGTTGAGAATTTCACCATGGCTGACGGCACTTTCTGGCCCCTGCCCATTACCTTGGATGTTTCCAAGGCCGATGCCGATGCGATCAAGGTTGGCGACGAGATCGCCCTTGAGTCTGATGGCGAGGTTTACGCCACCATGAAGGTCAGCGAGAAGTTCGAAATGACCGACGCTGACAAGAAGTGGGAGTGTGAGAAGGTATTCAAGGGTCAGGGCGAAGAGTCTGCCGATGACAAGTTCTGGGATATCGCGCTCAAGGATCATCCCGGCGTTCAGATGGTTATGAAGCAGAAAGAAGTAAACCTGGCCGGTCCGGTTAAGGTCCTCTCCGAAGGCGAGTACCCCGCTAAGTACAAGGGCGTGTACCTGACCCCTGCCGAGACCCGCGCCATGTTCGAAGAGCGTAAGTGGTCCGACGTTGCTGCCCTGCAGCTGCGTAACCCCATGCATCGCTCCCATGAGTTCCTGGCCAAGATCGCCATCGAAGTATGTGACGGCGTCCTGATCCACTCTTTGATCGGCAACCTGAAGGCTGGCGATATTCCTGCCGAGGTTCGCGTTAAGGCCATCGATTGCTTGGTTGAGAACTACTTTGTAAAAGACAACGTCATCCAGGCCGGTTACCCCCTGGATATGCGTTACGCCGGTCCCCGTGAAGCGTTGCTCCATGCAACCTTCCGTCAGAACTACGGCATCACCAAGATGATCATTGGTCGTGACCATGCTGGCGTTGGCGACTTCTACGGCCTGTTCGAGGCGCAGGAAATCTTTGACCGCATCCCGACCAACCTGGCCGAAGGCAAGGCGTTGAAGTGCATGCCGCTGAAGATCGACTGGACCTTCTACTGCACCAAGTGCGATGGTATGGCTTCTCTGCGTACCTGCCCGCACACCAAGGATGACCGCGTTATCCTTTCCGGCACCAAGCTGCGTAAGGCTCTTTCCGAGGGCAAAGAGGTTGTTGACCACTTTGGCCGTGAAGAGGTTCTGGTTATCCTGCGCGCATACTATGCCACTTTGACCGAGAAGGTTGAGGTCAAGATGCAGGGCGCTGCTTCCGGTTCCGCAATGTAATATTGCTGTACCTGAGTTTTAGGATGTAAAAAAAGGGGGGAGATGCCGAAAGGTATCTCCCCCCCTTTTTTTTTTTTTTTTTGCGGGCTGCTCAGAGGATGGAAACCTTTGCCTCGTCCTTGGAGAATGTGATTTTTGCCTCCCGTGCCAGCCAGCCTAGCGCTGCGCCAAGGAGTGGCAGGCTACCCCGGTTTTTCATGACACTGGCGATTTTTGCCACTGGGGTCGTGCCATTTTCGCTAAGGTATTCGAGGAGGTCTCCGGCCAGGAAACCGATCTGGCCCTCCACGGTCATGCCGTTGCCTGGCTTAAACAGAGGGGATTTTTCCGGCGCCGCGCAGGCCGTTTTCTTATGGGTGAGTTCGCTCACTTCTTTTTTAATCGTGCTGATGGCGGATTTTACGGTTTTTTCTGCCTTTTTCGCCGCATCCTTCACGAGTTTTTTCCCAACCTTCTTCATCTTCTGTCCGGTTTCTTCCACCGAGTGACCAGACCGGGCTAGGGCTTTGCCCACCTTCCTTCCTGCTGCGTTCAATGCTGATTTGTCTTTCTTCGCTGCCATGGTTCCCTCCTGCATGATGTGTGGTCCATTATTGGAGCGTCTCTGCTATTTAGTCTAGCGATCTCGTAGGAGTTGTCAAGAAGGTTGCAATATTGCGCGATTCTTTATAAATGAAAAGGCGGACGGTTCGAGGCTCAAGGTTAACATAGCAGTAGGCGAGCGAAGGCGGAGTCAAGGCTCCAGGTAAGCGAAACGGAGTCGAGACTCCGAAAGGCGGAAGGATATGCGGACAATTCGGGTTGGTCTTGGCGACAGGGCTTATGATATCTTGATCGAGAACGGCCTGTTGGCTTCAATTGGTGCGGATCTCAAGCAACGCGCCATAGCCAAGCGTTATGTGGTCGTGGCGGATTCCCATGTCGCGGAACTTCTGGGCGGCAGGCTCATGGCCTCCCTGGCTGCGGCAGGTGTTGCGGCGGAGATTATCACCTTTTCCCGGGGCGAGGCAAGCAAGCATCTGGCCACGGTTGCCGAACTGGCCAGCAAACTTGCCCAGATGGGGCTGGACCGTAAAGACGCGCTCATCGCCCTGGGCGGCGGAGTGACCGGAGATATCACCGGATTTCTCGCTGCCATCTACATGCGGGGCATCCCGTTTATTCAGATTCCCACCACCCTTCTGGCCCAGGTGGACAGTTCGGTGGGGGGCAAGACCGGGGTTGATATCCCGGAGGGCAAGAATCTGGTTGGCGCCTTTTATCAGCCGCGCTGTGTGTACATCGACAGCGAGGTTCTCATGTCGCTGCCGCCAGCCGAGCTGCTGAACGGGCTGGCCGAGGTGATAAAGTATGGAGTGATTTATGATGCGAAGTTTTTCCGCTTTCTTGCCGAACAGCGGCAGGCCATTCTGGATAGGGATGTGTCTGTCCTCGAAGAGATGATTGCCCGTTGTTGCGAGATCAAGGCTGCGGTGGTGGCGGCGGACGAGCGCGAGGCCGACCTGCGGCGTATCTTGAATTTTGGCCATACCCTAGGGCATGCGGTGGAGGCTGCCTCCAACTATGCCATGGCCCACGGGTTGGCGGTTGGCCTGGGGATGGTGGCTGCCTGTCGGTTGGCGGTAGGCAAGGGGATTTTTGCCCAGAACCAGGCAGAGGCAGTGTGCCGGCTCATTGCCGATTACGGCCTTGCAACGGAGATTCCACCGGAATTCTCCCCGCAGCCGATCAAAAGTTTCCTGAAGACAGATAAAAAAACCGTGGGAGGGCGGCCATTTTTTGTGCTGCCCACAGAAATCGGCAAGGTTGTTATCACCGATGCGGTGAGCGAAGAGCTGATTGATAGCGTTTTGGGCGCCAGGTGACAGCTTTTACACCGCGCAGCGGAAGCCGATGGTGTTTGTCCAGTATTTCCCCCGTTCGATTTGCCGCCAGGCCGCAGTCACGGTTCCGCCGGTTATCCAGGAACCGCCCTTGAGGATGTAAACCCTTTCCCCCGATCGGCCCGTTTGCAAGTCTGCCTGTTCGGCATGGGGGGTGGAGGTCCACTCGGCAACGTTGCCCAGCAGATCATAGATGCCAAAGGGGCTCATAGCCTTGCGGCCATAATGCTCGACGGAGGTTGTGGCGCCGAAGCAGGCGGCTTCGAAATTGCCAAAATCGGCCAGCCACCTATCGCCCCAGGGAAAGAGCTGGCCATTTGCCCCACGGGCCGCAGCTTCCCATTCCTCTTCCGTGGGCAACCGTTTGCCAGCCCAAGCGGCAAAGGCCATGGCGTCGTTGTGGCTGACCTGCACCACCGGGTGGTTGTGCCTTCCTTCCAGGGTGCTATCCGGCCCGGCAGGATGGCGCCAGTTTGCCCCGCTCACATGGCGGGCAAGGGTTCCCCTGGTCAGGCTGAAGATCTCCCTGCCGGTTTCCGGGTCTGTTCGGTTGGTGCAACGGCCTTCGAAAACAATGCCGTAGCCAGCCTCCTCGGCATCGGTGGTGTATCCTGTTTCCCGAACGAACATGTCGAACAGGTCGTTGGTTACGGGCGCTTGACCAAGATAGAAATCATGGAGCGTGGCCTTGCGCAGGGGTTGTTCCAGGCCTTTGGGGCTGGCGCTGCCCACCAGATAGACGCCAGCCGGAATCTTGATGAATTTCGGCATGAACCGCTCCAGGATTTGGTTGATAAACTCCTCCTGGGTTTCCCGGAGCAAGTCCCCCTGGTTCACCGCTTCTTCCGCCTCGATGTATTTTGAAAGAACTTCTAGGGGGGTTGGCGGGTGGGGCTTTTCCTCTATTGGCTCCGCTGATTCTTCAACCTCTTCCAGATCTTCTTCTTCGAGGATTTCCACATCTTCGTCAAGGAACTCGGTGTCGTCGGGCTCTTCGGCCACGATCTCTTCGATTGCGTCCTCGTTAAGAACCTCAACCTCTTCGGTGAGTTCTTCCTCTGCCAGCCCGCCTTCTTCCGCGCCCAGGCCTTCGCCAGGGGGAGCCTCTTCCTCACGCACCTTCTCCAGTTCGTCGGCTTCGAGAATCTCCACCTCCTCTTCAAGGATCTCGGTCTCATCGGGCTCTTCGGCCACGACCTCTTCGACCGTGTCCTCGTCGAGAACCTCAACCTCTTCGGTGAACTCATCCTCTGCCGGTCCGCCTTCTTCCGCGCCCAGCTCTTCGCCAAGGGGAGCCTCTTCCGCAAGCACTTCCTCCAATTCGTCGGCTTCGAGGATCTCCACCTTCCAATTCGTCGGCTTCGAGGATCTCCACCTCCTCGTCAAGGAACTCGGTGTCATCGGGCTTTTCAGCCACGACCTCTGCGACCGTGTTCTCGTCGAGAACCTCAACCTCTTCGGTGAACTCATCCTCTGCCGGTTCGCCTTCTTCCGCGCCCAGGCCTTCGCCAAGGGGCGCCTCTTCCTCAAGTACCTCCTCCAGCTCATTGGCTTCGATGATTTCCACCTCCTCTTCAAGGAGTTCGGTGTCATCCAGGCCTTCGTCCACGACCTCTTCGATTGCGTCCTCGTCGAGAACCTCAACCTCCTCCGTGAGCTCATCCGCTGTCAGCCCGCCTTCTTCCGCGCCCAGCCTTCGCCAGGGGGCGCCTCTTCCTCAAGCACCTCCTCTAGCTCATCGGCTTCGAGGATTTCCACCTCCTCGTCGAGAACCTCAACCTCTTCTGTGAGTTCTTCCTCTACCGGCCCGCCTTTTTCGCCGCCCAGGCCTTCGCCAGGGGCACCTCCCCCTGGGCCTGTCTCCGGCTCAAGACCGGCTATCTTGCGTAATTTTTTTTGCGTTTCTTCGAATTCCGTCAGGAGATCTTTGACCTCCTCGGTGTCCTGATCCTTGATGTTTTCGGAAAAGAACTTTTTGAAGGCCGCGAACATGTCGTGCAGCAGATGCGGGGAGTTTGGCGAAATCCCCATCTGTTTGAGGAGATCATCCTTGCGTTCTTCGGAAACAATGAAGACATTGTCCCGGCCGAGAATGATGCCTGCCTGATTTTTCCCTGCCTTGTCGAGCTCCTTGAGGGATTTATTGAGTGCGGACTTGAGTGAGCTGAAATTTTTCTTTTTGGCTTTGAGTTCGTCGCCCTTGCAAGGCCCCCAAATTTTGTGGACGATCTCGTCGGTGGGGATGCTGGTGATGGACTGCAAAGAAAGCTCGTCAACGAAATATGAGCGGATAACCTTTGCCAGCTCCGCCTTGAGGGTCCCCGGTTTCAGTTCCAGGTTGTCAAAGGTTTCATCGATGCCTTGGAGAGTGAACAGGGAAGGCATGGGGGCTCCGGTTCAAAGGGTTGGATAGCTGCGGAAAGGCTGAACGCCGGTTTTTCCCGGTGTGGCGACTTCTTCTCAAGGCCATCATAATTCATTGTGTAAAATCGTTGCAGATTATATGCTATTTTTCGTGAAGGAAACGGAATTCCTTCACTGTTTTTTTGTGTGACAAGGTCTTTTTATCGTTGGGAAATTCGTGGGGAGAGAGCTACATGGCAAAGCCCGTAGTCATTGTCGAGGTGGCGGCCAAGGCTAAAACCTTGGAAGATCAGCTTGGCGGAGAAGTGGAAACCATCCTGGTGCAGGCGGCCCCGGCCAAGGCGACCTATGTCCCTCCCCAGGACCATATGCATCGGGAAAAGCCGCATTTCGATTTTGCCCCGGAGGCCAAGGAAAAAATATTTTTGGACAGGCTTCGGGCCTGCCAGGGCCGGGAAATATATCTTGCCCTTGACGGCGATTGGCGGGGGGAGTTCTGGGCTTGGTTGATCAGCGGCTATTGGGCCACGGTCGCCCCCGGCAGTAAACAACCCCAAAGGCTCGGGCTGACGGGCCTGGCCGGAGAGGCGCTTCATGGATCTTTCCGGCGGGTGGAGCCTGTCAGCGACGAGAAGGGCGCGGCGACTTATGTCAAGATGTTGTTCGAGTCCTATCTGGGGAGACATCTGCAACGCCTCTTGGGTAGCCGCACCGGTCCCAATGGCCTCCCGCTTACTTATCCGAGTCTCACCACCATTTTTTTGCTGGCGGAGAGGGAAACCGAGATTCGGATGTACACTCCGATCGCCAGATGGAAAATAAAGGTCAAGATCAGCAGCGAGGCTGGGGACTATATTCTCAGTCTGCATGAGGCATACGGGGTCACGGACGACGGGTTTTTGCGCAACGAAAAAGAGGTGCATACCGCCGTCAATCTGTTTAACAATGCCTCGTTTCAGGTCCGCGAAGTGGTGGGTTCTCCCTTGGCCGTTGCCCCGCCGGAGCCGTATCGTTTCATGGAACTGCTGCGGGACGCGGTTGCGCAGGGGGGCCTTTCGCCGCTGGCGGCAATGACCGCGATTCGTAATCTCTATTACGGCGTGCAGGTGGATGGCCGCTGGTTGGGGCTGGTCACCGCATTTCTTCCCCCGGTGATGGAGCAGGATGCCTCGGTCGCCTTGTTTGCCAAGATCAGGGAACAGGTCGGCAAAAGGCTGGGCGCGGCCTGTCTGGGGTCGGAAACCAGTCCGGAAAATACCAGGGGCCTGATCCTGCCCACCGAGCCTGCGCTTGGCCCGGAGGAGCTTTCCGGGAAACTGGGGCCGGCCGAAGACAGGATCTACCGGCTGGTCTGGGCGAGAGCCCTGGCGAGCCAGATGAAAGAGGCGCAAGGGGAGCTGCTTGCCGTGACGGTGGAGGCCGGGGAAGACTGCATCTTCCAGGGCAGCACCAAGGTGTTGACGGATAAAGGGTTTCTTGCCATCTATCCTGGCTGTCAGGAGCATGAACTTCTGGCGCCACCCTCTCCTTTGGCCGGGGTGAAACCTGGGCAGCCGCTACGCTGTGTGCAGATCATCCCGGAAAAAAATACCGGTCTTCCTCCCGAATATTACAGCTTTGAGGGCTTGGCCACCGATCTTGCCGATTTCGCCCTGGAGATCGACCCTATGGCCGTGGCCATGCTCCAGCAGATGCTCGACAACAATTATCTCCGGATGATGCCGGATGGGTCTTTCCGCTGTGCCGAGAACACCATCAAGCTTGTCAGCGTTATGAACCGCGCCTTTCCGACCATGAAGGGGATTCAGCTTTCCGCCTATCTGGCCCAGACCATCGAGGAGGCGGTGAGCGGTAGAAAACTTCTGACCTTCGCCCTGCAGCAATTTGATCAGACCATGATGATGCGGGGCGAGGTGTTGGTGAAAATGGCGGTGCCGGTTGCCACCCAGAAACGGGGCATCAGTTCGCGCAGCGTTATCAGGCTGCCGGAGGAAGGGGCGCCCGCAACGGTCCAGGCAGAGAAAGGGGGGCGGGATATCCCCGCTGCAGAGCCGCCTGTGGTGGCAGGGGCGGCTGCGCCGCCGCCGGAAACGGGTATGGAGGAGGTAGCTGCCCCGGCACCGGTAGTCGAGCCAGCAGTGGAGGAGGCAGCGCAGGCCGTATCGGCGCAAGAGGATGATTCCGCAAGCGGCGTAACGGAACCGGGCGAGATCAAGAGTGAAGAGGTCGGCCCAGGCAAGGAGGAACAGGAGCCCATTGCCCTGGATGAAGCTGCGGCAGCGGAACAGATTGCCTCTCCGGAGCTTGCCGCAGCCACGGAAAAGATGTTTGCCGAGGCCGCGACCACCATGGAAGAGCCTGCACCTCCGACGGCAAAGGCGCTTTCTCCTGCCGTTAAATCAGGGCCCGCTGCGGCGGAGCCGGTTAAGTCCTGTCCCGACTGCGGCAGGGTATTGTTGCTGAAGGAAGATCGTTTTGGCAAGTATTGGTACTGTTCGGGGCATCCCGAGTGCCGATACTCTGCATCCTATGAAAAAGACGGTGGGGAGGGATTGCTCTGTCCGGTCTGCCAGATTGGCACCGTGGTGACCAAGCACACGCCAACCGGGAAGATTTTTTATGTCTGTCCCGAGCAGGATTGCGAATTCATGGCCTGGTCCAAGCCCCATGCCATTGCTTGTCAGGTATGTGATTCTCCGTTTCTGGTGGAAAAAAAGAATCTTGATGGCCGACTTTCCCTGCGCTGCCCGAGAGCGGGCTGCACCTTCACCCGGAATTTGTCCGGGCCAGGTGGTGCGGAGCAGGGGCCTGCTGTCGGTGCGCCTCTGAAAAAGAAGGTGCTGGTGCGTCGCGTGGCTCCGGGAAGCGGGGGATCTGGTGGGGCAACGAAAAAGGTTCGGATTGTCAGGAGGAAGACGTGAAAAGTAGCCGTTGGCAGCCGGGATGTTACTTGAGGATGGTCTCCATGTAGGCCAGGATCTCTTCGGCCAGAGTCGGGTTGTCAAGCAACAGGGAAAGCTCATGGTTGTACTTGAGGGCCGACTGGGTCAGGTTGTGGCTTCCCACCAGACAGTAGCGGCGATCGATGACCGCCAGCTTGGCATGGGTGGTCCGATCCGGCGAGTCGAAAAAAACCGCGACCCCGCCTTTTCTTAAGGCTTGCGCCGTTTCCTGGTTCGCCTGGTTGAGGGCCGGGTCATGGTCGGAATATTCCAGGATAACCCGCACCGCCACTCCCCGTTGCTTGGCCGCCACCAGGTCTTTCACAAGCCCTGCCGGTTGGTTGTCTCTGGCCGGGCTTGTCTTAAAAAGAAACATGGCGAGATCGATACGCTGGGTCGCGCCTTTGATCAGCGTGGCCAAAGTGTCGCCATAGGCCGCATCTGTCAGGGCCCGGACCGTGCCGGGTTGGGCCCTGACTTTTGCCGCAGGCACGGCGGTGGTCGCCGGAGCCGGGCCTGCGGCAAGCAGGCAGAGAAGGAGGACGGCCGCCAAGGGTATTGAGCGGGCGATCATCCTCCACGGTGGAATATTTGAAGAAATCAGCTGGGCCACCAGGCCACGCCCATCCGGCGGATGAGGTTGAAGCCGCCGCCCAGTACCAGGTTGTTGGCAAGCCCCACATGGTCCAAAAAGATCTGGATCTCGGAAGAGCGGGTGCCTGCGTCGCAGATGATGAGCATGGTTTTGTTCTTGGGCAGTTCCTGATGGCGGTCCCGGATCTCGATGTAGGGGAGGGAGAGCCATTTTCCCTTGCCGTATTTTTCGACAAAGGGTCCGGCCTCGTTGGGGTGGCGGAGATCAAGGGCCACCCAGTCCGGCTGGCCGCTAAAATCGTCCATCCAGTTGAGAAATTCCCTGGTGCTCACGTAGCGCAGCCGTCCGGCGCACAGGTTGTCGGCCACGTTGGCCGTGGCGTTTAAGGCGTCGAGGGCCGTGGCAAAGGGCGGGGCATAGGCCATTTCCAGCTGGCTGATGTCATCGATGGTGCCGCCCTGGCCAATGATGCCGGCGGCTGCATCGATCCGGGCCAGCACCGCGTCGCTCATGGGGCCGAAGCCCTGGCAGCCCAACACCTTGTGGGTCTTGGTGTCAAAAATAAGGCGCAGCGGGATCACGGCCTGAGTGGGGAAAAAATGGGCCCGGTCGGATTGGGCCGTGGTCACCGCCGCAGCGGCAAAGCCTTCGGCCAGGGCTGCGTCCAGGGAAAGGCCGGTGGCGGCGATGCTGCGCTCGAAGGCCTTCATGATGAAGCTGCCAATCCAACCCTTGTATTTGGTGGGGATGCCAGCGATGTTGTCCCCCACAATTCGGCCCTCGCGATTGGCCAATGAGCCCATGGGGGCGATGGAACCCTTTCCGGTGATGATGTTTTTCACCTCAATGCAGTCCCCGGCCGCATAGATGTTCGGGTCCGAGGTCTGCATCCTCTCGTTGACCACGATGTTGCCCATGGCGGAGACGATCAGTCCGGCCGCCTGGGCCAATTCGCTTCTTGCCCGAACGCCCACGGCCATCACCACCAGATCCGCTTCCAGAGTCCGTTTTGGGGTGACCACCCGGCAGACCTTGCCGTCTTTGCCCTCGATTGCCGAGGCGCCCTCGCCGGTGAACACCTCTACTCCGCTTTCCTGAAGGTGCGTCTCCAGCATTCTCGCGAAATCCCAGTCAACCAGGCGGGGCATAATTTGGGGCATGAACTCAAGGATGGTGGTTTTGATTCCCCACAGATCGGTGAAGGCCTCGGCCATCTCAATGCCGATGGCGCCGCCGCCAATGACCACCACGTTGCTTACCTCGCCCTTGGCGACCCGTTCCTTGATGGTAATGGCCTTGTGCAGGTCGCTGATGGTGAACACTCCGTCAAGCTCCGCGCCGGGAATGGGCAGGACGTTGGGCCTGGCGCCGGTGGCGAGGACCAGGTTGTCGTAGGGGATGGACTCCTGCGCGCCGGAGGTGAGATCCTCAACGAGCACCAGTTTTTTCTTGCGATCAATGGCCAGAACCAGGGTGTTGGTCCTGGCCGTGACCCCTTTGGCCTTGAGAAAGAAGGATTCGTCCCGGGTCATGTGGAAGCTGGTGTTGCGCAGCTCTTTTTCATCGGAGACATCGCCGGAAACAAAGTAGGGGATGCCGCATCCTCCGTAGGAGATCAGGCTGTCTTGGTCGATGATGGTCACTTCGGCATCGGGCATCAGGCGTTTTACCCGGCAGGCGGATTTAGGTCCGGCGGCAACCCCGCCGATGATCACGATTTTTTTCCCCATGGCAACAGTCCTTATTATGAAAAGTGAGTAATCAATAAATATGTCGGCTGAATGCGCGATAGCCTATCGTGATTGAACCCTTCTGTCAAACCTTTCGGCAACTTTTTGGCTGGCTGTTTAAATGTTTTCTTTTTTACTTAATTTCCAGCTTGACACCCGGTTTCTCCTTGTTTATTGTGGGCATATGCACAGAATAGGGTTGCGGGTGGTTGGCCGCAATTTCATGAAAATAAGGAAGAAATAAAAGGAGTGAGTCATGCAGCAGGAAGATCTGTACGTTGCGGAGACCAGCAAGTCCCCGGCTGTTTTTGCCCAGGATTTTGACCGGGTCGCCGGGAAATACGGCTTTATCATTAATAACGCCGAGACCATGGATATGGGTAAAATTTTTCGGGCGCACGGGGCAGAAGCCGGGGCGGATTTTGATCTGCACATGATCCAGATCTGCAAGCCGGAAAAGGCGGCACAAAGTCTGGCTGCCAATCCGGAGCGCGCTGTCCTGATGCCCAAGTTTGTCATGGCTTTTTCCAAGGGCGGTAAGACCCAGCTGCGCTTTTTAAGTTACAATGGCGGGGATATTAGTGCGGTGGTTGCCGACGAGATCTTCCCCGGTTCGCTGGCGCAATCCTTCCAGAAGATTCGCGAGATGATTGACGAGGCACGATAATCGGAAGGGGTTAAAGTTTTTTTCTGTAAATTCGAGATCGCGAGGAATATCCCCATGTGGAATTTTTTGATCAAGATCAACAAGCGGCTGGTGGTGGTGATTCCGGCTATGATGGCGGCGGGTTATCTGTTCGGGCTTGGCGCTGCCCCGGCGTCGCTGGGCATTCTCAAGTCCCTGATCCTGCCGTTCACCTTTCTCATGGTCTACCCCATGATGGTGACCCTGAACATCAAGGCCTTGCAGGACGGGATCAAAAATGTCCGGTTGCAGCTTTCCGCCCAGTGTATCAACTTTCTTGTGGTCCCCTTTGTGGCCTATGGTCTGGGGCTGGTTTTCTTCCGGGATCAGCCGTACATGGCCCTGGGGCTGCTCCTTGCCTCTCTGCTCCCTACCAGCGGCATGACCATCTCCTGGACCGGTTTTGCCAAGGGCAATCTGGCCGCCGCCGTCAACATGACCGTTATCGGCCTCACCTTAGGCTCACTGGCCACCCCTTTTTATGTGCAGGTGCTCATGGGAGCCAAGGTGGATGTTGACCTGATGTTGGTGGCCAAACAGATCATGATCATTGTCTTTTTGCCCATGTTTCTCGGCTATCTTACCCGGCAGGCGTTTTTGCAGAAATATGGACCGCAGGAATTCAAGAAGACTTGGGCGCCCCGTTTTCCCTCCCTGTCCACGGTGGGGGTATTGGGGATTGTCTTTGTGGCCATCGCCCTGAAAGCAAGGGGGATCTCCGAGAACCCGGCTATCCTGGGCGGTATCTTGGTGCCGCTGCTCATTATGTATGGCTTGAATTTCGGCCTGAGCACTGTGGTCGGCAGGATGTTTTTTAAGCGCGGCGACGCCATTGCCTTGGTCTACGGCACGGTGATGCGCAATCTTTCCATCGCCTTGGCCATCGCTATCAATGCCTTCGGGAGCAAGGGTGCGGATGCCGCCCTGGTTATCGCAGTATCATATATTATCCAGGTTCAGTCCGCAGCCTGGTATGTGAAGTTTAGCGACAGGATTTTCGGACCTGCGCCCAGCGCAGAGTAAAAAAACGAACAAAAAGCAAACACGTTGCAAAACGGAAAGGAGAAATATCATGGGCACAAAACGGATAGCTGTTCCTTCAAACAACCCTGGCGGACTAGAAGGCGGACGTTCCGAGCACTTCGGACATTGTGATCTGTTCACCCTGGTCGATGTGGAAAACGGCAAGGTGGTTGGGGTGAATACGGTTCCCAGCGTCGCGCATGGCGCTGGTGGTTGCATGGAACCGGTGGGTGTGCTGAAAGAGCATGGCGTGCACGCCATTCTTGTGGCGGGGATGGGAGCGAGACCGCTTCAGGGCTTCGCCCAGGTCGGGATAGAGGTCTACTTTGCCGCCCGGCATGCCTTTGAAACGGTCGCCGAGGTTGTGTCCGGTATGGTCGAAAATAAGTTGATCCTGATGGATCCCACCCAGGCCTGCAAAGGGGGTGGTAACTGCCACGGTGAGGGGCACTGAACTCAGCCCTTGATTTCTTCCTGAAGCGCGGGGCTGTCTTCGATGATGAGGGCAGCGCCCTCCACCAGGGCCTGGGCTACCTTGCGCCGGGCCGTGGTCAGAATCCTCTGCACTGTTCCCCGTGATATTCCCATGCTGCGCCCGGCTTGTTCCTGGGTCAAACCCTGCAAGTCGCAGAGGCGTAAGGCTTCCAGCTCATCCTGAAGAAGAGGGATGTGCTGTAATTCTGCCAGGGGGATGCGGGTGGGCTTGAAGGCCTTGCCGCATTTAGAGCCTTCGCAATGGCGTATTTTCTTTGGTCTCGGCACAGGATTCCTTACGGGTAAGCCATCGTAACAACATAACCTTGGCGTCGTCTGTATAACAAGAGCGGCTTGGTTTTAAGGAGTGGCTTTCACTGTACAGGAAAAAAAAGAGGAGATAAACACCTTCGTGCGCTTGCCGGTTTAGGAGAAAAAAATCGCAGCAAAAGAGGGTGCCGCCAGCGTTGTATTGTCTCTGGGGATCAGGCCGGTAATGCCCGTGTGGTAAGGGAAAATAACAAAAAGTCGCAGAGGTAAAAACAGGTGCTGAAAGCATGTCATTTTTTATTGACAAAGAGTGCGGCACTGGCTATGGTCCTCTGACTGAATCACTGTTCACATTGTTGCATGTAGTTACAATCGCCCTGCCTCGAAAGCCCCTCCTGTGCTGCGAGTGGGAAATACCGGTGCGGGGCGAACTGTTTATTTATTGGAAACCTATTAATTTACCTTAGTAAGGGAGGAATCGACAATGCCGAAGCATGATACGCCTTTGTTGGACGAGCTCGAAAAAGGCCCGTGGCCGAGTTTCGTCACTGACCTGAAGCGTCAGGCGGAGAAAAAACCCGAATGTTTTGATATTTTGGGTCAGCTTGAGCTGTCCTACAGGGACAAGATTACCCATTGGAAGCACGGCGGTATCGTTGGTGTTTTCGGCTACGGCGGCGGTATCGTTGGCCGTTATTCGGATGTGCCGGAAAGGTTCCCTGGCGTGGCCCATTTTCACACCGTACGTCTGAACCAGCCTTCCAGTAAGTTTTACAGCGCCGCGAAACTTCGCGACATTTGTAACCTCTGGGAGAAATATGGTTCCGGTATGACCAACATGCACGGTTCCACCGGCGACCTGGTTCTTCTCGGTACCACCACCCCGAACCTGGAGCCCCTGTTCTACGAACTAACCCATGATCTAAATCAGGATCTCGGCGGCTCCGGCTCCAACCTGCGTACCCCTGAGTGTTGCCTCGGTCGGGCTCGTTGCGAGTGGGGTTGTTACGACACCCAGGATCTCTGCCACAGCCTGACCATGCATTACCAGGACGAGATCCATCGTCCGGCTTTCCCCTACAAGTTCAAATTCAAGTTCTCCGGTTGTCCCAACGACTGTGTTGCTGCCATCGCCCGTTCCGACTTTGCTGTTATCGGTACCTGGCGTGACGACATCCGCATCGATCAGGCTGCGGTCAAGGGCTACATCAAGGGCGAATTCGCTCCCAACGCCGGCGCGCACTCCGGCAAGGACTGGGGCAAGTTCGATATCAAGAAAGAGGTTCTTGACCTCTGCCCCACCGAATGTATGTGGATGGAAGGTGACACCCTTAAGATCGACAACTCCGAGTGCACGCGCTGCATGCATTGTCTCAATGTAATGCCCCGCGCACTGCGTCCCGGCCTCAAGCAGGGTGCAACCATCTGTGTCGGCGCCAAGGCCCCGATTCTTGACGGCGCCCAGTTTGCCACCATGACCATCCCCTTCCTCGAGGTCAACAAGGATACCGAGTATGCAGAGGTTATCGAAGTTATCGAGAAAATCTGGGATTGGTGGATGGAAGTCGGCAAAAACCGCGAGCGCGTTGGTGAGACCATTCAGCGTATCGGTCTGCCGACCTTCTTGACCGTCATGGACGTTACACCTGTGCCGCAGCATATCAAAGAGCCCCGTTCCAATCCCTATGTGTTCTGGAAGGAAGACGAGGTTGAAGGCGGTTTTGAGCGTGATGTTGTTGAATTCCGTAAGCGTAACGCCCAGTAAGGTGCGGGGCTGTTGTTAGATACTACATTGAACTTATCTGATTTCACGATATAAGGAGGAATTATCATGGGTTACGATCCAGCGAATCCGATGGCCGACAGAATCACAGACATCGGTCCGCCACATTACGAGCAGTTTTTTCCGCCGGTAGTTAAAAAGAACTATGGCAAATGGCTGTACCACGAGATCATTCAGCCCGGCGTTTTGATGCACAAGGGCGAAAGCGGCGATGAGTGCTACACCGTTCGTGTTGGTGCTGCCCGTCTCATCAGTATTGAATTGATCCGCGAGATCTGTGACGTTGCCGATGCGCATTGCGATGGCTTCGTCCGTTGGACCACCCGGAACAACGTTGAGTTCATGGTTGACTCCAAGGCCAAAGTTCAGCCCCTGTTGGATGATCTGAAGGGCCGCGGCAATCGTTTTCCGGTTGGCGGCACCGGCGCTTCTGTCAGCAACTGTGTTCATACCCAGGGCTGGATCCATTGCCACACCCCGGCTACCGACGCTTCCGGCGTGGTTAAGGCGGTTATGGATGAGTTGTTCGACTACTTTGTCAGCCACAAGCTGCCGGCCCAGGTTCGTGTTGCCTTGGCTTGCTGCCTGAACATGTGCGGCGCGGTTCATGCTTCCGACATCGCCATCCTCGGCGTGCATCGGAAACCGCCGATGATCGACCACGATGCGATCAGCGGCCTTTGCGAGCTGCCCCTGGCTATATCCGCTTGTCCTCTTGGTGCGGTAAAGCCTGCTACTGCGAAGAACAGTAAGGGTGAGGAAATCAAGTCTGTTAAGGTAAACGCCGAGCGCTGCATGTTCTGCGGTAATTGCTACACCATGTGCCCGGCTATGCCTTTGGCTGATCCGGATGGTGACGGTATTGCGATCTTGGTTGGTGGTAAGGTTTCCAACTCTAGGTCCATGCCGATGTTCTCCAAGCTCGTTATTCCTTTCCTGCCCAACACTCCGCCCCGGTGGCCTGAGACCGTTGCCGCAGTAAAGAATATCCTTGAAACCTACGCCAAGGACGCCCGCAAGTACGAGCGTGTTGGTGAGTGGGCCGCTCGGATCGGTTGGGAGAAATTCTTCGAAAAGACTGGTATTCCCTTCACCATCAAGTCCGTTGACGATTATCGTCTGGCCTATGATACTTGGAGAACTACCACTCAGTTCAAGTTCACCAGCCATATCAAGTAAGGTGAACAGTCTTCACTAGAATCAGGGTCAGTAGTTCTTGTGTCTTTTGAACTGCTGACCTTGTTCTTTTGATTGTTTTGTTGTGCTTGCGTAAAACCCTTATTCAAAGGAGTAAGTACCATGGCATTAACTAAAGATGAGTTAAAAGCAGCTATCCTTGAAAAAGCGATGACTGGCCCCAAGGCTCAGCTCTACGTAAAAGATTTTTATGCTTGTGATCCCGAAGCCGGTCCCCGTGACGTGAAGAATGCGGCCAACGATCTGGTAAAGGAAGGCAAGATGACCTTCTGGTCCAGCGGCAGCACCACCATGTACGCTGCACAAGGCCGGGCCAAAGACGAAGAGCATCGCTAGTTTTTTGTTTTTCAGTTGCTGGATGAAAAATGCAGAGGATT